>JAEUIF010000390.1 GCA_016795185.1 Planctomycetia bacterium
CCTTCCAGGAAACGCAAGTGACTGCGGCTACAATCACTTGACGCTCCGGAAGCAAGCCGGTTCCTTATTCTGGTGAGAAATGCGGGCTAGCCACCCGCAGCCGGGCAGATGCTCACGGGCAGTTTCAGGTTGTCAACCGCATCGCCGTCGAGGAGTTGCAAGCCTGGTTCCTCGGCGACCCGGATGCCATTGTCGCGGCGTATCCGAAGGTCCAACCTCAATTCGCCAAGAAAGAAAAGTACCGCGATCCGGATCGGATCAAGGGCGGCACTTGGGAGGCGTTTGAGCGTCTGTTGCAGCAGAAAGGATATTATCCGGAAGGCTTGCCCAAGATCGAAGCGGCTCGTCGAGTCGCGGAAAAAATGGATCCACAGCGTAACCGATCACGCAGCTTTCAGACGTTCCGCGATGCTGTGATGTCGCTGCTGCCGCCTCAAGTTCCGTCGGAGATCGATGCCGAAGAATGAGGAGTCTCGCATGATCAACAGCCAGCTGAAGGCCGCGATTCACCGCCTGCTGCCGAGAGTGCAGACGCCGGCGCAGTATATCGGCGGCGAACTGCACAGCGTCGTCAAGGACCACCGCCAGGTGCGCGGCACGCTCTGCCTGACGTTTCCCGACACCTACACGCTGGGCATGAGCCATCACGGCTTGCAGGTGCTGTACAGCATCATGAACGCCGACCCGCACTGGGCCTGCGAACGCGCCTTTACGCCCTGGCTCGATTTCGAGGCCGAGCTGCGCCAGTACCAGCTGCCCCTGTGCAGCCTGGAAACCTGCACGCCCCTGAAGGACTTCGATCTGATCGGCTTCAGTTTGCAATACGAAGTCTGCTACACGAACATCCTGACGATGCTCGACCTGGGCGGCATTCCCCTGCACGGCAAGGACCGCACGCTCGATCATCCACTGGTCATCGCCGGCGGTCCCGGCGCGCAGAACCCCGAAGTGCTCGCGCCCTTCATTGATGTCTTCGTCATCGGCGACGGCGAGGAGAGTCTGCCCTGGATCATGGAGCAGTGGATTCGCCTGAAGGAAGAGAAGGGCTCATCCGCGACGCGGGCCGACCTGATCGCGGAACTCGTGGCGGGCACCGATTGGGCCTACGCCCCGATGTTCTACGAACCGGAATACCACGCGGACGGCACCATCGCCGCCCTGCACCGCACACGCAGCGACGTGCCGCGAGAAATCCGCGCCTGCACGATCAACCAGGACTTCGATGCCATCCCGCTGCCGACGAAGCCCATCGTGCCCTTCGTCGAAACGACGCACGACCGCATCGCCATCGAGATCATGCGCGGCTGCCCCTGGCAGTGCCGGTTTTGCCAGTCCACGGTCATCAAACGCCCGCTGCGCACGCGCTCCATCGAGAACATCATTCAATCCGCGATGGAATCCTACAAGAACACCGGCTATCACGAAATCAGCCTGCTGTCGCTGTCGAGCAGCGACTACCCGGGCTTCGAGGAACTGGTTCGCCGGTTGCACGAGGTCTTCAATCCGCTGGGCGTGAACATCTCGCTGCCGAGCTTACGCATCAACCATCAGTTGCGTTCGTTGCCCCAGCTCATCAAGGGCGTGCGCAAATCCGGCTTGACCTTGGCCCCTGAAGTCGCGCGCGACGACATGCGCGAGCAGATCAGAAAGCCGATCGACAACGAAGACCTTTACGAAGGCTGCAAGCAGGCGTTTGAGAACGGCTGGCAGCGGGTGAAGCTCTACTTCCTGTGCGGGCTGCCGGGCGAACGGCAGGTCGATCTCGACGGCATCGTGGACATGGCCGAGACAATTTCGCGCATCGGCAAGCAAACCATCAACCGCTTCGTCGAGGTGACGGCTTCGGTGTCGAACTTCGTGCCCAAGCCGCACACGCCGTATCAGTGGAACGGCATGCAGACGCGCGAATACCTGAAATGGGCCGGCGACTACATGCGCAGCCGGCGGCGGCTGAAATCGGTCTATATCAAGCAGCACGACCTCGACCTGAGCCTGCTGGAAGGCGTGCTGACGCGCGGTGATCGGCGCATCGCCGTGGCCCTCGAAGAAGCCTGGCGGCGCGGCTGCCGGCTCGACGGCTGGCGCGAGTGCTTCCAGCCGCACATCTGGTGGCAGACCTTCGCCGACCTCGGCATCGATACGGCGTGGTACTCGCAGCGGACGCGGCCGATGACCGAGGTGCTGCCCTGGGACCACGTCAACGTCAAGAAGGGTCGCGAATACCTGGAGAAAGAGCAGCAACGCAGCCTGATTCAGCTCGAGGTGATGGCCAATGCGACGTAGGTGAGTCCCGTCGCCCTCGCCAGAAAGTGCAAGACCCGCAAGCAGTTGCGGCTCTTGTTGTTTTTGGATCGGGGCGAACGGCAGTCTGCTCACGTGCCTCCACATGTACGTTATGAGCGCGACCGCCCGTGCCACTGTGGCACGGGCGGTCGCGCTGGTTCTCGACGGTCACGGCAGCTTTTCGGTCACCGAGTTTTCGTACTCGTCGTGCTCGTGCTTGCCCTTCTTGTGCTTCTTGCGGCGTCCCTTGTCGCGTTCGGCTCCGACCGTTGCCGCTTCGGGCGTTTCGTCCTCGGCGGCGGCGACGTGCGTTTCGGTCTCGGCAGCCGGCGGGCGGGCCTCCGCCATGCCGAGGCGTTGCCTGGCCCAGCGCAGGAGCGGTTCCAGCGCGCTGCCTGGGATGAAGGACATGACCATGGTCGCCATGAGCAAGCTGAACGCCACCAGGCCCATGAAGGCCGCGATGAAGACATGCAGCGACAGCGAGCACGCCAGCATCAGCGGGCGCAGCCGGCGGTTCCAGACCAGGAACGGGAAGCCGATTTCCAGCGCCAGCGTGGCATAGCTGCCGCCGGCCATCACGATTTCCCAGAGCAGGCGATTCTGGCAGATGCTCCGTAGGAAATTGAGGAACGCGGTGTTGCGCAGCGGAGCGAACTCGTAGTTGGCCAGCGTGTAGTAGATCGCGGTGCCGTTCCACCAGTTGCCGCCCAGCAGCTTCGAGGTGCCGGCCGCGAAGTAGATGATGCAAAAGTTAATCTGAATCATCCGCAGGGCGAAGGTCGCCGACACGGACGGCTGCGGCGGCGCCCAGTCCGGGACTGGCAGTCCGCGCTGGCGCGCGCGACGCACCACCCACCAGCGGGCCAGGAGTCGGTCCACGGACAGTGCCGCGCCGCACGGCGCGATCATCAGGTAGAGCAACACAAGGTTCATCATCGTGTCGCCGCCGAACAGCGTGATCGGCGAGCGCTGAATGTAGCTGATTGCCGCCAGCCAACTCAGCACCGACGTGACGCGCGTGGCGAAGCCGATGGTGAACAGGAAGATGACCACGCACACGAAAACGTGTGTCGCCACCATCCAGGCCGGGTCGGTCACATGGAACCAGACCGACCAGTAGTAGCCGCCGATGTGGTGCAGCTGGCGGGGGTCGGCTCCCCAGGTCTTGATGTAATCGAGCAGCCAATCGCGTTCCGCCTGATCTTCGGGCAGATTTTCCAGAAAGACGATGACCTGCGTGCGCGTGGGCGCGGGCGGCAAGTCCCAGTCCCGGTTTGGCTTCAGGTCGGCCACTGACCCGAGCGGCAGGCTGCGGAAGTAGCCCGGCACGGTGACACCGCTGTCCGGATTGCCGTCGGGAGCGCGGCGCAGTTCCGAGATGGCCAGTTGCTTCTTGCGCGGTTCGGAGGCCACCTCCTTGAGCCAGTCCACCAGCGGCTCGCGCTCGTCGGGCAGGTAGAGCGAGGGCACGGTGCCCACCCACCGCGAACTAGTGCCGTACCAGGGCGATTCAAAGCGCTGCTGGTTGGCCCGTTTCAAGCTCATCCAGCCGTCGGCGCCGAAGAACTCGAACAGGTCGTAGCTGTAGGCGAGGTGAACGTACAGAATCAGGATGCCCGCGCAGATGCGGATCAGGCCGAGCGTCGTCGGACTGCCGGGCTTGAACCAGAAATTGTTCCAGGCTTCCGCCCAGCCGCGCAACATGCGGCCCAGTCCGGGCAGCAGGCCGTCGTCGAACAGGGGAATCGGGGAGTCCTTCACGGCTTGGGGCCTCCTTGGTCGGTCTTCATGCGGGCGTGCGTTTCCAGGCAATCGCGGATGAGGTAGCCGCCCGAACTCGCGACCGGCGGTAAGTTCAAGTTCTTCAGGTCCGTTGGCGGCGGCGTGCGCGGTTCCTTGAAGATCGGAATCAGCCAGTAGAGGAAGGGATCGTTCGGGTCTTTCAGGTCGCCGTTCTTCGTGAACTCGCCCTGGAAGTAGGGCCAGTAGGTGGTCGGGTCGTTCGGCGCGTTTTCCGGGTCGGCCATTTCGCGCGGCTCCAGCATGCGATGCACCACGCGGTAGACCTTGACTGCCGTCACCTCGGCGTTCGGGTCTTTCTCCGAGGGATACTTTGCCGCGATATGCCGGGCATAGTCGCTCACTAGGTTCCGCGACGCTTCCATCGGCGGACGGTATTGAACGGTCCACGCGGGCAGGTCCGGGTAGTCCAGGCGGAAGTGGTTGAGCAGCGGAATATCGTGCAGCTGGCCGGCCGTGATGCGCCGCTGTTTGACGATGTCCGGCACGTCGAGCAAGGGCAGCAACTGGTTGGTGCTTTCACCGATCGACAGCCGGCGGGTGTATTCCTGACCCAGCGGATCGGGCTTGGGATCGTCCGGGTTCGGGACCTTGACCCAGCGCGAGGTGCCGTCCGCATAGGTCAGGTGGAACCAGAGCAGCGACGGCGGGCCGGGCTCCGGCGAATAGAAGCGGTAGGCATTCACCAGGTACGAGAACTCGATGTAGGGCCGCAGCGTAGCGCCGACGCTCTGCGCCAGCCAGGATGAATCTCGGCCCGGCGACGGCACCGACATCACCGAACTGACGATGGCCGTGAAGTGAATCACGACCAGCAGGCTGACGATCGTGCGGCTGATGATTTGCCCCACCAGGCGGCCTTTGTCGAACTGCTGTTCGCGGCGTTTGCCGGCCCCGCCGTCGCCGCTTTGCCAGACGAAGAGCTGTCCGAACATCCAGGGCAAACCCACCAGAAACGACGCCACGAAGGCGATGCCGGCCAGCACGCCGACGACCATGCGCGCCGAGTCCCAGTCCGCCTTCCATTCCCAAGCGGCGGCCAGCTTCATGCCCACGGCAAAGACGACGGCCACGCCACCGCCCGCCGCGATCAGCAACGCGAAACGGGGGCGCAGCGAAATGGCGAAGCCAGCGGCACACAGGCCGCCCAGCAAGGCCAGCACGGCCGGAAAGGCCGAGGGCAGGTAACTCAACGGCAGGAACAGCAGGCTGGCCGCCCCCGCGCCGATCATGATGTGCCAGGGATCGACCGGCGGCCCGTCGTCCTGACGTTCGTGCAGCAACTCGGAATCTGCCATCGCAGATCCTCCTGTTGAAGGCCGAGGCAAAGTCGCCGCCTGTGCCAGTCGCGGCCAGCGCGGTGACCTGTGAATTGACCTGTCAGTGAGTGCGGAACGCGAGTGGTGTCACCACCCGGAAGAATACCCGATTGGCAAAAGTAATCTAAGGGGAATATGCCGATTGTTCCGCCGCTTGCGCGCGAACCACGGCGAGCAGAGTCTCGCGCCGGCGGCGCGCCGCGCAGCGGCTCGCGCAGCCTGGCGACAGCCAGCGCCCAGTGCGAGTCGGAAAGCGCTGTCCATCGGCGCAGCCTTTCAGAGTAGATTTGCCGAAAGATATTGTTTTATATAAAGATACGTCAATTGGTTTCCACCCGGCACCACACCCCGCAACGTCGGCACGGACGGCAAAAAAGGTACAAACGACACAGTAAACCGCCATCCCCTAGATTTACCGCATCCTATCCAGATTACTATTGACTCTTTTTTTATCCAAA
>JAEUIF010000491.1 GCA_016795185.1 Planctomycetia bacterium
CGGCATCGAATGCGGTTTGGACGACCGCTGGGAGATCGCGGAGAAATCTCCGGAGGAACCCAATCATGCCGAACCCCAGCATGCCCAGTCTTGAGCGCGACAGCCGGCAGCGGGACATCGTCCCACCAGAGCGATTGGCAAACTGTCACGCCCTGGTTATCGGCGTCGGCGCGATCGGGCGGCAGCTGGCGCTGCAACTGGCTGCCGTCGGCGTGCCTCGCCTGACGCTGATCGATCACGACGACGTCCGGGTCGAGAACCTAGCGCCGCAGGGCTACCTGGTCGAGGACCTGCAGGCATTGAAGGTCGAGGCCACGGCAGCGCTCTGCCGCCGGATCAATCCGGAAATCCAGGTCATACCCCAGGCCGAGCGGTTCAAGCGTTCGTCGGCCCGCGACCTGCCTTTCGACCAGCGGCTGATTGTCTTTGCTTGCGTGGACAGCATTGTCACGCGGCGGCTCGTCTGGGAAGCAGTCCGTCAGCGGGCCGTCCTGTTCATTGACGGCCGGATGAGCGGCGAGACCATCCGAGTTCTCGCCGTCGATTCACCCGCGACCGACCGGCACTATCCGCACACGCTCTTCTCTGCCGAGGAAGCCTATGCAGGGGCCTGCACGGCCCGGTCCACCATCTACACCGCGTCTATTGCCGCCGGGCTGATGGTCGGCCAGATGACCAAGTGGCTGCGCGGCCTGCCCGTCGATGCCGACCTCATGCTCAATCTGCTGGCGGCGGAGCTGACCGTCTCCACCGTCGCCACCACGTAAACCCGTTTGCCTTGAATCGAATCTACGACCCGGCGGGACCATCACCCGCCGGGTCGTTTTCTATTGCCAACGAGGACCACCCCACATGAGCCATATCGTCACGATCTCTACCCGCATCACCAACCACGCCGCGGTGGCCGCCGCTTGCCGGCGACTCCTCTTGCCCGAACCGGCCCACGGCACGGCCAAGCTCTACAGTGGCGAGGCCACCGGGCTGCTCGTGCAGCTTCCTGGCTGGCGCTATCCCGCCGTCATCGACACCCAGACGGGGACCATTGCCTACGACACATTCGACGGCGCCTGGGGCGAAATGCGCGAATTGCACCGCTTTCTCCAATCGTATGCCGTGGAAATCGTCCGCATGCAAGCACGGCAGCGCGGCATGGCGGTCACGGAGCAGCAGTTCGCCGACGGCAGCATCAAGCTCTCGATCCAGGAGGGCTGACATGAGCACGCCGCGCCGTCGCATTATCCGTCCGCCTGCATCTCCTGCTCCTGCCGCGCAGCCGCCGCGACAACTCGTAAAGCTGCGTGCCCGCCTGGAGAAAGAACGGGCTGCCCTGGCCCGCTGGCAAGCTCGGTTCCGGCGTGCCTTTCGCGCCATCGACCGGCTGCAACGCTCGATTTCCCGAACGGAACGAAGAATCTCCCAACCGGAGGAATCCTGATGCGAACCATCGAAGTCCTGATCGCCCCCACGGGCGAAGCGACCGTGCAAACCCGGGGCTACGCCGGCGCCGACTGCCTCCAGGCCAGCAAGTGGCTGGAGCGGTCCCTCGGCATCGCCACCGCCGACCAGAAGACAGCCGAGTTCTTTCAGACGGAGCAGGCCCAGCAGCAACTCCCGGCGACGGGCGGAGCGAATGGGTGACTTCTTCACCGCCGTTACAACGTGAACATCTTGTGGAGGTACAGTATGGCGAAAACCCGAAAACGAAACCGGAAACGCCCGCCGAAGCCAGAGGCGACCGAGTATCCGAGCGCCGTCGTAGCGCTGGCCCGTGCCTTCAAAGCTGGCGAAGACTGCGGCTTCGCCCTGCATGACGCCCTCCTGGAGGCCGGGCACCCCGGCCCTGCCGGTCACTTCACGGGGGACGGCGCCTGTCGTCCCGGCCAGATTTGCCTCGTTGTCGAGGATATTCTCGACCCGCGCTCGCCGGACATCGACGACCCCACCCAAGACTGGCCCGAAGGCCAGAAGTGCGGGCCCAAGAGTCAGCGCTATCAAGATGAAGGCAAGGACCTGACCGAGGAGTTCGTTCAGGTTTGCTCAGAGCTGGAGCGCCGCGGCGTGGCCCGCGCCGAGATTGCCTACGATGGCAACGGCGACAGTGGCGTCGTCGAGGGTGTGGTGCTCTTCGATCGAAAGGGACAGGAAGTCAATCTCCCGAAGCTCACGCCGAAGAGCCGGCGGGCCGGCAAGAAGCCCAGCGTCATTGACGAGCTGGACGATCTCGCCGACCGCATCCTGCCGGGCGGCTGGGAGATCAACGAAGGATCGTACGGCACCATTATCCTGAATGTGATGACGCGGCGCGTGCATGTCGGTCACTCCTGGCGCGTGGAGTCTACCGAGGAGGCGCCATTTGGCTTCGAACTATGAACCCGTACCACCATGCCCTCTCTAGCGTCCGCAAGTGGGGCGGCCAGGTCGAGGACTACTTGTCGATCCACCAGTTTCTCGACGAATCCAAGGCGCACATTGCCGACATCCGCCACCGTGCCCTCCGCCACCACGCCGAGGGCATCTTCTTGTGTGAACGAATCTTCGGCCCAACGATTACCACGTCTTCGGGCCGGATCATTCCAACCCGCTACGTCGCCGAGCAACACGTCAAGGAGGATCTGGGCTGGATCCCCGCGCTGAAGGACTGGCTGCAGAACCTGCAACTCCAGCCGTGGATGTTGAGAGTCGCCGTCAAGCCGGAAGATCTGGACAAGAATGTCCGACAACGCGTCAACACGGCGGTGGTCAACTATCGCCGCCCTCGTCGTCCCGGTCGCCCCGTGCCGTCTCGCCGGAAGCCGCGCTCAAAGAAGCAGCCGACCTGAGCGCTTCACTCGATTGTCTTTACCACCGTTTGCTTCGCCCTGGACCTGAGCAATGGGTCCAGGGCGTGTGCATTTAACCGGCCAGGCGGAGCGATTTCCTCACTCATGAACTGGTCGGACCATCCCTGCACCCAAGGAGCCGCCATGCACCTGACCGCTCAATTGATCGATTACCTTGCCGCTGCGTTCAGCGGAATTTGGATTCAGACGCTCGAACCGGACGAAGCCGAGCGCGAGATCATCCAGCTCGCGCGGCAAAACAACTGGAAGGTGGCCACCTGGGACGTGGCGAACGGCCTGCGCTTGCCGATGGCGACCGGTACCGCGCGCCCGGACGCCGGCGCGGGCGATCCGCTCGCCGCCCTGCGCGCCTTACCGGCGCTGGCCGACCCGAATGGCACCGCGCTCTTGGTGTTGCACAACTTCCACCGCTTTCTGGGCAACGCCGAAACGGTCCAGGCCACCTTCTCTCAACTCATCCAGGGTAAGCAGCAGCGAACCTTCCTGGTCGTCCTGTCCCCGACCACCGACATCCCGCTGGAGCTGCAAAAAGTCTTCGTGATCGTCGAGCACGCGCTGCCCGACCGCGCGCAAGTCCAGCAGATCGCCCGCGAGCTGACCGCCGACCATTCCGAGGAAATGCCCAAAGGGGATGATCTGCAGCGAGTCCTCGACGCCGCCATGGGACTGACTCGGTACGAAGCGGAGAGTTCGATGGCCCTATCGCTGGCCCGGCACAGTGCTATCCGGCCGGAAGTGATCTGGGACCTGAAGGCCCAGGCGCTGCGCAAGAACAACCTGCTCACGCTCCACCGGGGCCGCGAACGCTTCGACACACTGGGCGGTCTGGCCAACCTGAAGTATTTCTGCGGCCGGGCACTGCTCCGCGGCCGGCCCGTGAAGCCGAAAGGAGTGCTGCTGGTTGGGGTCCCGGGAACGGGTAAGTCCGCCTTTGCGAGGTCGCTGGGCTCGGAGACGGGGCGGCCGACCTTGATCCTGGACATCGGCGCCCTCTACGGCTCGCTGGTCGGCGCCACCGAACAGAACGTCCGGCAAGCGCTCCGCATCGCCGACGCGATGGCACCGTGCATTCTCTTTGTCGATGAGCTGGACAAGAGCTTGTCCGGGATCGGCGGCCAGGGCGACAGCGGGGTTGCCACGCGACTCTTCGGCACGCTGCTCACCTGGCTGGCCGATCATGAATCGGACGTGTTCTTCATCGGCACGGCCAACGACATCAGCAAGTTGCCGCCGGAGTTCACGCGTGCGGAGCGGCTCGATGCTGTCTTTTTCCTGGATGTCCCGAGTGCCGAGGAGCGCAAGACGATCTGGGACCTCTACCGCCGGCAGTTCCAGCTCGACGACAGCCAGAAGCTGCCCGACGACGCCGACTGGACCGGCGCCGAGATCCGCAGTTGTTGCCGGCTGGCAGCGCTGCTCGACCTGCCCTTGGCGCAGGCCGCCCGGCAGGTCGTGCCCGTGGCCGTCACGGCGGCCGAGCAGATCGAGCGCCTGCGCAGCTGGGCTTCGGGCCGGTGCCTTTCGGCCAGTGCCTCGGGTCTTTACGCGCATAACAGTGAAGCGACCGCTCGCGGCGGCCGGCGTGTCCAGCGGCCGTCTACCAACTGACACCCACCCAACAGGAGGATCGCATGAGTCCGGAAGAATCGACCGAACAGCAACAACTCGACACCGAACAGGCCGAGTGCCTCATCATCATCGCCCCTGCCTGGTTCTTGCGGGAAGACTTCCTCGACTGGCGCCAGGGCAAGCGGCTGGAGCAGTGGGACCGCCCTGCCTGCTGGAATCCGCAGGACCGCGATGGCGAATACGCCGACGTGTTCCTCGTCTTCGACCGCCGCTGGCTTGAGCTCGCCTCGCTGGAGCCCGGCAACGAGCACTGCTGGGAAGGCAGCGATCAGCAGGGATTGCCCGATGATCTCTACGCGACCATCGGCAAGTTGCTGCACGAACGCGGCCTCAAGTACGGGATCCTCTGGATCAAGACTTGTTGAACGATCGATCGTTCTCGCCAAGCCAGGGCCGCGCGGAGGCTCACTTCCCTGCCGGTCCCGGTTTTCGTCATGAACTTCAACCAAACAGGAGAACCATGAGCCAAGTTGCCGCTGCCAGCATT
>JAEUIF010000523.1 GCA_016795185.1 Planctomycetia bacterium
GCGCTGGCGTTGACGGTGCTGGTGTGGACCGGCGACGAAGCAGCGGGACAGCGCGGCGGTGGACGAGGCGGCGGTGGACGAGGCGGCGGTGGTGGCGGAGGTTTCGGTGGCGGCGGCGGCGCGCGGCCGGCTCCGAGTCCCGCGCCACGGCCTGCGCCGGCTCCGAGTCCGCGACCTGCGCCATCACCTTCGCCTTCGCCTCGGCCCAGTCCGCCCGTGACCGGCCCCGGCGGCGGCGCGAAGCCCGGCAACCTTCCCAGCACGGGCGGCAGCATCGGCGGCCCGAATGGCGGCGTCGTGGGCGGCGGCAAGGGGCCAACCACGTTGCCGGCAACCGGCGGTGGGTCGATCGTGGGCGGCGGCAAAGTGGGGCCAGGGCTGCCGAACGGTCCCGGCACCGGGCCGGGCACTCCAGGCCGACCGGGCACGCCGGGCGTCGGCCCTGGCACTCCCGGCCGCTTGCCGGGCGACGGCGGCCTAGGCGCGATCGCCAAGACCAACCCGCTCGCGCCCAAGGCCGGCACGCTGCCCGTCAACCGGCAGACGCTGAACAATCGCGGGGTCGTCGTCCGCAATAACTTCAACCATTACGACTGCTTCCACGGCAACTGGTGGGGACGGTATCCGGGGGCCTGGCGGGCCGCACGCTGGGGCACCGCCGCCGTGGTCTGGGGCACCGCCTCCTGGGCCGCCTGTTCGAGCTACTGCGGCTATCCGGCCGAGCCGGTCTACTACGACTACGGCAGCACGGTCGTCTACCAGGGCGACAGCGTTTACGTGAACGGCGATGCCGTCGCCACCCAGGAGCAGTACGCACAGCAGGCGACCACCATCGCCGATACCGGCAAGCAGGCCCAGGCGAGCAAGGACGAGGACTGGCTGCCCTTGGGCGTCTTCGGGATGGTCCAGGGCGAGCAGACCAGCGCCAACGACCTGTTCCAGCTGGCCGTCAACAAGGCGGGCGTCATCCGCGGCAACTACTACAACGCCCTGAGCGACGCCACGCTGCCCGTCTACGGCTCCGTGGACAAGAAGAGCCAGCGCGCCGCCTGGACGGTCGGCGACAAGAAGGAACCGATCTACGAGGCGGGCTTCGCCAACCTGACCAAGGCCGAAACCACCATGCTGGTGCATTTCGGCAAGGACCGCACCCAGCAGTGGACCCTGGTGCGGATCGAGCAACCGCCGGAGCAGAAGAAGTGAGCGACACGGCGCGATGAGCGCGGAGCACAGGCGACTGTGCGACAAAGGGACGGGACTCGTTGCCGGAACAACCCGCAGGGTGTTTCGCGCAACGAGTCCCGTCCTTTTTTCGCGCACCTGAATTTCTGGGTCCGCCACTCCGCCACGCAGGAAAGTGGCGGAGTGGCGGCCCCAGCACCGCTAGCCAGTAGCTCCGCCACTCCGCCACGTGGGAAAGTGGCGGAGCTACTGGCTGGGGTGTACCTCAGAACGGCACGCCGAGCATGTATTTGTAATGGCCGGGTACGGCTTCGAGTTCGGTGAACTCAGTCACCTCGAAGGGCTGGCGGTGGTCCCAGGGATTCTCGACCGGCGGCACGCTCCAGAAGTTGCCGTCCGGGTCGCGGACGATCCAGCAGTGCGGCTGGGACCGATCCACGTACAGGGCCGCCGCGAACTTGCAAGTTGCAATCATGGCCGATCCTCCTGAACACGCGGCCGGGGGCGCGCCGCTCCGTTTGGCTGGGGGCATTCTACTTGTCTCATTCCCACCGACAAGTTGCGCGCCGCGCTGCTGGAAGCGCGTAGCGATTGTGCCGCGTGCAGCGGACCTGTCGCAAAACGTCATGCCTTTCTGGTGACTTTACGGTTGGCGGCCCGACGCGATCCACGGCACCATGAACGGGAAAGACCTCCCCGTGGATCAGCTGACGGTCGAGTGCTCGACGGCGCTGCCGGCAGGCTGCTCGCCGCTGTGCGGTTCCGGAGCGGGGTGTGCGAACCGCGCCGGCCGCGGTCGGTTCGGCGTCGGTCGTCTCCCTTGTTATCAGCGCCAGGTCGCGGCAATGTTGCCGGATTCGGCCCGATCCGCCGAACGCGGACCTGTACGGCACGCCGATTGCCAGGAGGGCGCTGGCTAAACTCTGGCACACATCAGTGAGATTGCAGCCCATGAGCAGCGAGAACGCCCGTCTGGAACAGGCCCGCACGCAGCAAGCTCCCTGGAAGAAGTGGGGGCCGTACCTCAGCGAGCGCCAGTGGGGCACGGTGCGGGAAGACTACAGCGAGGGCGGCGACGCCTGGAACTACTTCAGCCACGACCAGGCTCGGTCGCGCGCCTACCGCTGGGGCGAGGACGGCCTGGCCGGTCTCAGCGACGACCAGCAGCGCCTCTGCTTCGCCCTGGCCCTCTGGAACGGCCGCGACCCGATTCTCAAGGAACGCCTCTTTGGCCTGACCAACAGCGAAAGCAACCACGGCGAGGATGTGAAGGAATACTACTTCTACCTCGACAGCACGCCGACGCACTCGTACCTGAAGTTCCTCTACAAGTACCCCCAGAACGCATTTCCCTACGCCCAGCTGGTGGACGTCAGCAAATCGCGCAGCCGGCAAGAGTTCGAGTACGAACTGCTCGATACCGGCGTGTTCGACCAGGACCGTTACTTCGATGTCTTTGTCGAGTACGCCAAGGCGTCGCCGGAGGACATCCTCGTCCAGATCACCGTCCACAACCGCGGCCCCGAGGCCGCCGACCTGCACCTGCTGCCGACGCTCTGGTTCCGCAACCAGTGGTCCTGGCAAGGGATCGTGGATCGGCCGGTGCTGCAAGAACTGCCAGGCGGCCCGGGCTGGAGTGCCGTCGAAGCCGTCGAGTCCCAGCTGGGCCGGCGGTATCTTTACTGCGACGGCGCTGCGCCGCTGCTGTTCACCGAGAACGAAACCAACACGCAGCGCATCTTCGGCGTGCCCAACCGCACGCCCTACGTCAAGGACAGTATCAACGACTGCATCGTCCACGGCCGGCACGACGCGGTGAACCCGGAGCACAAGGGGACCAAGGTCGCGGCCCACTATCGCGTGACCGTCGCGCCCGGCCAGAGCCAGTCCGTGCGGCTGCGGTTGAGCGACCAGGCCCCGACGGCCGGCCCGCCGTTCGCCCGCTTCGAGGAAGTCCTCGCGGCCCGCCGCCGGGAAGCCGACGAGTTTTACGCGAGCCTCATCCCGCGCTCGTTGAACGCCGACCAGACCAACGTCATCCGCCAGGCCCTGGCGGGCATGCTCTGGAGCAAGCAGTTCTACCACTACGACGTGGACCGCTGGCTCGAAGAGCGCGGCAGCGACCCGTTCAAGCCCGGACGGAAGCAGGCGCCGCGCAACGACCACTGGCACCACATGTACAACGGCGACGTGATCTCGATGCCGGACAAGTGGGAGTACCCGTGGTACGCCGCCTGGGACCTGGCGTTTCACGTCATCGCGCTGACGCTGGTCGATCCCGATTTCGGCAAGGCGCAGCTCAAGTTGATGCTGCGCGAACGCTACATGCACCCCAACGGGCAGATTCCCGCCTACGAGTGGAATTTCGGCGACGTGAACCCGCCCGTGCATGCCTGGTCTACCATCTTCACATACACGCTGGAAAAAGGGCAGCGCGGCGAGGCTGACCGCGAGTGGCTCAAGAGCTGCTTCCAGAAGCTGCTGCTGAACTTTACCTGGTGGGTCAATCGCAAGGACCGTTCGGGGCGCAATGTCTTCGAGGGCGGCTTCCTCGGCCTGGACAACATCGGCGTCTTCGACCGCAGCGCGCCGCTGCCGACCGGCGGCTATCTGGAACAGGCCGACGGCACCGCCTGGATGGCCCTGTTCTGCCAGAACATGCTGCAAATCGCCGGGGAGCTGGCCCTGTCCGACGCCGACTACGTGGACATGGCCCTGAAGTTCGCCGAGCATTTCATGTGGATCGCCTCGTCGATGGCCCACCTGGGCGACGACACCGGCATGTGGGACGAAGAGGACGGCTTCTTCTACGACGTGCTCCGCCTGCCCAACGGCCAGGCCCAGCGGCTCAAAGTGCGCTCGATGGTCGGGCTGTTGCCGTTGTGCGCCGCCACCACGTTCCGGGGCCAGCTGCTGGCGCAGCATCCGGAGGTCGGCGAACGGCTGCGCTGGTTCCTGGAATCCCGGCCCGAAATTCGCGCCGCGATTCACGACCCGATGCAGGTCGGGCACGGCGGCTGCCGCTTGGCTTCCATCCTCAACGAAGGCCGGCTGCGCCGCGTGCTGACCAAGATGCTCGACGAGAATGAGTTTCTCAGCGAGTTCGGCATCCGCTCGCTGTCGCGCTTTCACGCGGAGCATCCCTACGTCATGCACGCCGGCGGGCAGGAATACCGGGTGTCGTACCTGCCGGCCGAATCGGATACTGGCATGTTCGGCGGCAACTCGAACTGGCGCGGACCGATCTGGATGCCGGTCAACGCACTCATCATCCGCGCCCTGCTGCAATACTACGCCTACTACGGCAACAGCTTTACCGTCGAGTGTCCGACAGGTTCCGGCCGACAGATGAATCTGTATCAGGTGGCCGAGGAGATCGGCCGCCGGCTGGCGAACATCTTCCTGCGCGGCGGCGATGGCCGCCGGCCCGTTTACGGCGGCTGCCACAAGTTCCAGAAAGACCCGCACTGGCGCGACTTGATTCTCTTTTACGAGTATTTTCACGGCGACAACGGCGCGGGCCTCGGCGCCAGCCACCAGACCGGCTGGACCGGCATCGTCGCCCGCATCATGCACCTGTTCGCCAACAACACCGCCGAGGAGTTGCTCGCCGCCGGCAAGATCGCCGCCATGCGCGAACCGCGGCCGGAGCCGGCCGGCGCGCGCTAAAGTCAAGGGATTCGCAATTCCACCGGTGGGCGGAACACGGTTCGACAACCAAAATCATTCGGGAATGGCCTCCCCCAATTCCACGAAAGGCACGATCATGGGAAAGGCCGTCAAGACGAAGAAGCGTTCCAAACCAGAAGTCCCGGACACGCCTTCATCCTTCGAGACGCACCCGACGCACGACGAACTGCTCGACATGGGCAAGGCCCTCCGGGACCAGTGCCCGCGGAAGTCCCATGCGGCCTGGCAGCCCAGCGCACAGCGTCCCGACCCGCTGGTGCTTCTGGAACAATCCAGCCAGGGACGCATCCCGCAGCTGATTCCTGTCCGCTACGGCCGGATGATGAAATCGCCGTTCACCTGGTATCGCGGGGCGGCGCTCCAGATGGCGGCGGACCTGGCGGGCACGCCGGCCACGGGCTTGCGGGTCCAGGCGTGCGGCGACGCCCATCTGTGTAACTTCGGCGCCTACGCCACGCCCGAACGGCGGGTGGTTTTCGACATCAACGATTTCGACGAGACGCTGCCTGGCCCCTGGGAATGGGATGTGAAACGCCTGGCCGCCAGCTTCGTGCTGGCCGGCCGCGACAACGGCTTCAGCGAAGACGAGGCCCGTGAGGCGGCGCTGGCGTCCGTGCGCTCGTACCGCGAGCATATGGCCGAGTTCAGCGAGATGCGCGTGCTGGACATCTGGTACGCCAGCCTCGACCTCCAAACAATTCTCGACAGCGTGGACGACGAGGAAGCGCGCAAGCGCGGCCAGAAGCGGCTAGCGAAGGCCCGCGAACGCAGCGTCCTGGAGCACGACTTCCCCGAACTGGTCCATACCGACGGCTTGGCCCCGACCATCCGCGAGAACCCGCCGCTGATCTATCACTGGCGGGAAGTCGGCCACGCGGAGCACATGGAGAATGTGCGCACCGCCTTCGCCGCCTACCGCGAAACCCTGACCGAGCATCGCCGCGTGCTACTCGACCGCTTCCGACTCATGGACGTGGCGATCAAGGTAGTCGGCGTCGGCAGCGTCGGCACCATGTGCGCGGTCATGCTGTTGATGGCCGCCGACAAGGACCCGCTGTTCCTCCAGGTCAAGGAAGCACGGCCGTCGGTGCTGGAACCCTACGTCGGCCCGAGCGCGCACGCCAATCGCGGCCAGCGCATCGTCGTCGGCACGCAGTTGATGCAGTCGGCCAGCGACCTGTTCCTGGGCTGGACGCAGGGCGTCGGCGGCCGGCATTTCTACGTCCGCCAGCTCAAGGACATGAAGATCAAGCTGCTGGTCGAGCTGTTCTCGCCGAGCCTGATGCGGCAATACGCCGAGGTGTGCGGCTGGTGCCTGGCCCGCGCCCACGCGCGTTCCGGCGAGCCCGCCAAGATCAGCGGCTACCTCGGCAAGACCGACCAGTTCGACGAAGCGGTCGCCGACTTCTCGGTCGCTTACGCCGACCAGAGCGAGCGCGACCACGAAGCCTTCGTGAAGGCCGTCCGCGCGGGCAAGGTGGAAGTCTTCATCGAAGGGGAATAAGCGTTCACGCTGAAAATGGGTCGGCCCGAAGTTCGTAGTTCCGCCTTCAGGCGGTTGAGTCGCTCGCCGCCTGAAGGCGGAACTACGAACAATATTCGGAACATTGCGCAACGGCCGCGCTAACCAACGTCCGACGAGACCGCCGCGATGGAGACCGCCGGCCTGATCAAACTGCTCAACGTGGTGGCGCTCGTCGTCCTCATGCTGTCGATCGGGCTGACGGTGCAGCCGGCGCAGGTGCTGGTCGCCGCCCGGCAAGTCCGATTGGTGCTGCTCGGCGTGCTGGCCAACTTCGTACTGACGCCGCTGATCACCGTCGGCCTGCTGGTCGCCTTCGATGCCGTCCCGCTGGTGGCGGCCGGGTTCCTGATCCTGGCCGTCTGTCCCGGCGCTCCCGTCGGGCCGACCTTCACCGGCATCGCGCGGGGCGATGTGGCTGCCGCCACTGGATTGATGGTCATCCTGGCCGGACTGTCCGCGATCCTGACGCCATTGCTGCTGACGGTGCTGCTGGGCTGGCTGGCGCCGGGCAGCGACCTGCGCATCGACTTCGTCGCCATCACCGCGACCTTGCTGGTCACGCAGTTGTTGCCATTGGCCGTGGGCCTCACCCTGCACCACGCGGCCCCGCACTGGTCGGCGCGGGCGGCGCGGCCCTTCCGCCTGACGGCCAACCTGCTGCTGCTGGTCGTGGTGGCATTGATCCTGGCGTCGCAGTATCCGACGCTGGGCGCCATCCGTCCGCGCGGCTGGTTCGGCATGTTGCTATTGCTGGCGGCCAGTCTCGGCATCGGCTGGCTCTGCGGCGGGCCAGGTCCGGCGACGCGCCGCGCCCTGGCGGTAACCACGGGCGTGCGCAACGCCGCGGTCGGCCTGGTGATCGCGGGCGATAACTTCGCGGGTACGCCGGCCGTCACCGCCGTGGTGGCCTATGCCCTCGTGTCCATTTTCGGCACGCTCGGGTGTGCGTTCTGGTTGGGGCGAAGCACGCCCGAAAACCTGTCAGCCACCGTGCCCGGAGGTTCGACTCGATGAGTGAGGCGTCAGGATGGCAACGACTCACGACCTGGATGCCGGGCCTGCGGCTATTCACCGCCTACGACCGCGCGCACCTCGCGGGGGATTTGGCCTCCGGCCTGGTGGTGGCTCTGGTGGTGATTCCTTCGGCCATCGCCTATGCCGACCTGGCGCACTGCCCGCCCATAGCCGGGCTGTACGCCGCACTGGGCGGCATGATCGCTTTCGCCCTGTTCACCAGTTCGCGACACGTCATTGCCGGGCCGGACGCGGCCATCGCCATCCTGGTGGGTGCGGCGGTCGGCCCGCTGTCCGGAGGCGATCCGGGGCAAGTCGTCGTCCTGTCCACCTGGCTGGCGCTCCTGGCGGCTTGCATCTTGCTGCTCGCCGGCTGGCTGAAGCTGGGCGGGGTCGCGGAGTTCCTGTCCAGCCCGGTGATGCTCGGCTTCATGAACGGTGCTGCCGTGGTGATTATCGGCAGCCAGATCGGCAAGCTGTGCGGCATCGGCTTGCACGAAGAGAATACGTTGCTCCGCCTGCTGGAGTGGGGCGGCCGGCTGCGTGAAACGCATGGGCCAACGCTCGCCTTTGGCCTCGGCGCGGTCGCCGTCCTCGCCGGGTTGCGACGCTGGTATCCGCGCGTGCCGGGCACCATCGTGGTCTTCACGCTGGCCCTGGTCGCGGGCCGGTGCGTGGATTTCGGGTCCCTGCACGTCAGCGTGATCGGCGCGGTGGACACCCGCATCCCGTCGCCGGTGCCCCCCGAACTCGCGCTGGCGGAAGTCGGTCAGCTGCTGATCGGGGCCCTGGGGTTGGCGCTGCTGATCTTCCCCGAAGGCATCCTGCTGGGCCGGGCGATGGCCAGCCGGCACCAGTATGAAATTCAGGCGGATCAAGAGTTGCTGGCGCTCGGCATGGCGAATCTGGCCGCCGGGTTCTTCCGCAGCTTTGCGGTGGGCGGCAGCCAGTCGCGCACCTTGCTGAACTCGACGACCGGCGGCCAGACCCAGATGGTCAGTCTGTTTGCCGCCGGCCTGCTGGTGGGCTTCATGTACTTTCTGGCGGCCTGGATCGCCACGCTGCCGAACGTGGCCATCGCCGCCATCCTGATTTTCACGGGCCTGACGCTGATCGAAGTCCGCGAACTGCGAACGTTGCGCCGGCAGGACAAGCAAAGCGGGCTGATCGCCTGGCTGACGACCCTGGGCGTGATCGCCTTCGGCGTGCTGCCGGGCATTCTGGTGGGCATCATGCTGTCGTTGCTGCTGTTGCTCAAGCAGATCGCCCGTCCGCAGGACGCTTTGCTGGGCCGCGTGCCTGGCGCACCGGGCTTGCATGACGTGGGCGACGACGAAGCAGCCCGAACGATCCCTGGTCTGGTCGTGTATCGTTTCTACGGGCCGCTGCTCTTCGCCAACGTTCGATTTTTCATCGAACGGGTGGAGCATTTCATCGCCCAGGAAGCGCAGCCGGTGCGTCAGGTGATTCTCGACGCGCGGGCGGTGCCCACCATTGACGTGACCGCCGCCGAGCAGCTGCGGACATTCATCGGCCGGTTGCGCGACCGCGGCATGCGCTTCGTGGTGGCGAAGGCGCACCTGCCGCTGCGCGAAGCGGCCCATCGTCTCGGGCTGAACGAGAGCTTCCCCAAGGAGACTCATTACGCCAAGCTGGCCGATGCCGTGGCGGCCTTTGAAGCAGCGGAGGCCTCGAAGGACTGACATGTTCCGGTTGCTGCTGGTGGCTTTCGCTCTGACGTCCGCGACGGTCATCCTCCACGGTCTGGGGACGCTGGCGGCGGTGGCTCATCTGAGCCGCGTCTGGCGACAGCATGACACGGCGCGCCGCTGGCTGATGGCGGAGATTCAACTCGCCCTCGCGGTCGGCGTCTTGCTGCTGTTGCATTTCGCCGAGGCCGGCGTGTGGGCGGGAGCATATCGGTTGCTGGGACTGCTGCCGGACCTGGAGACGGCGGTCTATTTTTCCATCACCAGTTACACGACGGTTGGCTACGGCGACGTGGTCTTGCCGGTGTCCTGGCGGCTACTGGGGCCGATCGAGGCGGCGGTCGGCATCTTGATGCTCGGCTGGTCCACGGCGATTCTGGTCGCCGCGATCCAGCGCGTGTACGGCGACCGCCTGCGCTGGCACCCAGAGCCGACCGACACGGATCAAGAATGAACGAACAGCGCGGCCAAGCCGTGCCGCCGGAGATTGCGACATGACTGCAACACGACAACACGCGCCTCGTTATCCTTCGCTCTACCAGATCAACACGCGCGTCTGGTTGACGGCGTTGTCGAAAAGTCTGGGCCGCCGGGCCACGCTGGACGACATCCCCGACGCCGAACTGGACCGGCTGGCCGCTCTCGGTTTCGACTGGGTCTGGTTGCTGAGCGTCTGGCAGACTGGGTTGGCGGCCCAGCGCCTCTCGCGCACCCGGCCGGAGTGGCGGCACGAATTTCAGGAAACCCTGCCCGACCTGCGCGACGAGGACATTCCCGGTTCGGGCTTTGCCATCACGGGCTATACCGTACACGAACAACTCGGCGGCGACGCGGCGCTGGCCCGCCTGCGCGAACGACTGCGGGCGCGCGGCCTGCGGTTGATGCTCGACTTCGTGCCCAACCACATGGCTCCCGACCATCCCTGGGTCGAGTCGCACCCGGAGTATTTCATTGCCGGAACGGAACTCGACCTGGCCCGCGCGCCGCAGAACTACACCTGGGTGAAACGCCAGCGCGGCGACCTGTTGCTGGCTCACGGCCGCGACCCGTACTTCCCCGGCTGGCCCGACACCCTGCAACTCAACTACGCGAATCCGGCGACGCAGGCCGCCATGCTCGGCGAGTTGACGCGCATCGCCGGCCAGTGCGACGGTGTGCGCTGCGACCTGGCCATGCTCGTGCTGCCCGACGTCTTCGAGCGCACCTGGGGCCAGCGCCCCGAACCATTCTGGCCGCGCGCGACGCAGCAGGTGCGCCAGCGCGTGCCGGGCTTCACCTTCATGGCCGAGGTCTACTGGGACCTGGAATGGCGGCTGCAACAGGAGGGCTTCGACTACGCTTACGACAAGCGGCTCTACGACCGGCTGCGCGACGGCCAGGCGCATCCGGTGCGCGACCACTTCCGCGCTGGACTCGATTATCAGGACAAGCTGGCGCGGTTCCTGGAAAATCACGACGAGCCGCGTGCCGCGGCGACCTTTTCCGCAGGCATTCACGAAGCGGCGGCGGTCGCTACTTTTCTGTCGCCCGGGCTGCGCTTCTTCCATCAGGGACAGCTGGAAGGCCGCCTGAAGCGCATCTCACCGCACCTCGGCCGCGCGCCGGACGAACCCGTTAATGCCGCGCTCGCGCGGTTCTACGACCGCCTGCTGGCCGTGCTCCGGCAGCCCGTGCTGCGCGACGGCCAGTGGCGCTTGCTCGATTGTGCCCCCGCCTGGGATGGCAACTGGACCTGGGACCGCTTCCTGGCGTTCGGCTGGCAAGGTGCGAGCGGGCGCTGGATCGTCACGGTGAACTACGCGCCCCACCAGAGTCAGTGCTACGTCCGCTGGCCCTTCGCGGACCCGAGCGGCAAGACGGTGCGTCTGCAAGACCATCTGGGCGACGCGCGCTACGACCGCGCCGGCAACGACCTGGCGCGGTCCGGGCTGTACCTCGACCTGCCGCCGTGGGGCAATCATGCCTTCGAGATCACCGGGGACGATTGACGACGTGTAACGCCACTCCAGTCGTGAAGTGGTGCGCGCGGCCGGCGGTGCCGGTGTAGTGTCCAAGGAGCGATTGGCTGACCGCCGGCAGTACGTCGGGCTTTCCAGCCCGACACGCTGCGCCGGTGATCCGCGGTGTCGTCGCGCGAGCGCGGCCAGCTTCTGGCGCGACATGTCGGGCTGGAAAGCCCGACGTACTTCAGGCAGCCACTGCCTGCACCCTGCACCAGCCCCGAAGGAACGGAAACTCTGGCCAGTCCCTACCCGCCACCCTCGATTTCTGTTGTGCGCTGCACGGCGCGACATCATAACATAGAAAACACGGCCTCGCGCCGGCCCCTGTACATCCAACCTGGTTCCCGCCTTCACGGGAGGACGTCTCCGATGTCACTCGGTTCCCACCATTCGGCAGCCCCTTGCTGCTGCATGCCGACCTGGGTCAGCACCTGGGTGCTGCCCGTTCTGCTGATCGCCGTCGTGCTGACCGCCGCGCTGGCGTTGCCGGCCTGCACCGAAGCCGGCCCCGCCGAGCAGCGCGGCAACGCGCGGCTCGAAGCCATCTTCGCCCATAACGAAGTGGCGGCGCGCGCCGAGGAGCAGAACCAGGCCATCAAGGCGCCCGAACTGACCGGCGGCGTCGCCTGGCTCAACACCGCCAAGCCGCTGACGCTCAAGGAGCTGAAAGGCAAGATCGTCATCCTCGATTTCTGGACGCTCTGCTGCATCAACTGCATCCACGTCCTGCCCGACCTGGCCAAGCTGGAAAAGAAGTACCCGAACGAACTGGTCGTTATCGGCGTACATTCGCCGAAGTTCGACAACGAGAAGGAAACCGAGAGCATCAAGAAGGCGATCCTGCGCTACGAGGTCAAGCACCCGGTCGTCAACGACGCCGAGATGAAGATCTGGAAGAACTACCAGGTCAGCTCCTGGCCGACCATGTACGTCATTGACCCGGAAGGCAACGTCTATCGGGGCACGACCGGCGAGGGTAATTACGAAACGGTGGACAAGTGGGTCAAGGAACTGATCGACATCCACAAGAAGAAAAAGACCCTGAACGAGAAACCCATCGATTTCGACTTGCTGAAGGAGCAGGCCGGCCCGCTGTTCTTCCCCGGCAAGGTGCTGGCCGACGCCGAGGGCAAACGGCTGTTCATCGCCGACAGCACGCATCACCGCATCGTGGTCACCGACCTCGACGGCAAGAAGCTGGCCATCGCCGGCGCGGGCACGGCCGGCAAGGCCGACGGCGCGTTCGACAAGGCGACCTTTAACGACCCGCAGGGCATGGCCCTGAAGGGCGACACCCTCTACGTGGCCGACCGCAAGAACCACTCGATCCGCGCCCTGGACCTGAAGGCGCAGACCGTCAAGACCGTGGCCGGCACGGGCGAGCAGAGCCACGACCGCGAAGCCCTCGGCCCGGCCCTGAAGGTCGGCCTGAACAGCCCCTGGGACCTGTGCCTGGTGGGCAACGACCTGTACATCGCGATGGCGGGCCACCATCAAATCTGGCTGATGGACCTGGCGAAAGGCACGGTGCGCAGCTACGCGGGCGACGGTGTGGAAAACATCCGCGACGGTCAGCTGATGCGGGCGCGCTTCTCGCAGCCGAGCGGTCTGGCGACGGACGGCAAAAGCCTGTATGTGGCCGATAGCGAGATCAGCGCCATTCGTTCGGTGCCGCTGGGCGGCAAGGGGCAGGTGGCCACCATCGTCGGCAAGGGCCTGTTCGACTTCGGCGACATCGACGGCGAGGGCGACGACGTCCGCTTGCAGCATGCCCTGGGCGTGATCTTCGTGGACGGCAAGCTCTACGTGGCCGATACGTACAATAGCAAGCTGAAGGTGCTCGACCCGGAGAAGCGCACGAGCAAGAACTTCCTGCCGGAAAAGAAGGAAGCCCTGTTTAACGAGCCAGCCGGGCTAAGCTACGCAAACGGCAAAATTTACGTGGCCGACACCAACGCTCATCGAATTCGCGTGGTCGATTTGAAGTCCAAGGAAGTAAGCACCCTGGCGCGGTCCGGGGTGGAAGCACCGAAGAAGCAGTAGTTCCACGGTTTGGACCGGGCGAGCGGCGGGCGTCAGCCCGCTGTTGATGCAGCCTGAAACTG
>JAEUIF010000528.1 GCA_016795185.1 Planctomycetia bacterium
AGCGGCGACGTGACCAAGACCCATGTCGCCTGGTCGGTGAACACCGGCTCGCCATTCATTCCGTCCCCGCTGCTTTATGGCGATTACCTGTACATGGTGAACGACATCGTCAGCGTGGGCCGCTGCTACGACGCGAAGACCGGCAAGCAACTCTGGCAGGAGCGCATGGGCCAGGTGAGCAAGCACGGCTTTTCCAGTTCGCCCATCGGTGTCGACGGCAAGGTCTTTTTCACCAACGATTCCGGAGAAACCTACGTCCTCCAGGCGGGGCCGGAGTTTAAGCTCTTGCACGTGAACAAGCTGAACGCCCCCACGCTGGCCTCTCCGGCCCTGCTGGACGGTAAGTGGTACTTCCGCACCGACAAGCAGTTGCTGTGCATCGGCAAGAAGTGAGCGGCTTGCAGGCTTGTCCCGACCGGGCAGCCTGGTAGACTGTAACCTGCGTTGTCGTTCGCGACGGCACGCGCCCGTAGCTCAACTGGATAGAGCATCGGTCTTCGGAACCGAGGGTTGCAGGTTCAAATCCTGCCGGGCGTAATTCTCTCTCCACCGCTCCCACACCCCCTGGAGGTTTGCTGCATGTCTGCCACGTTCAATCGCCGCGAATTTCTGGCTGCCGCCGCCACGACTGGAGTTGGCCTGAGCCTTTCGGGCGCTGCCGAGCAAGGCGCCAACAATAAGCTGGTGGTCGCCGTCATGGGTACCGGCGGCCGGGGCACGGCGCTGGCCAAGGGTTTTGCGAATCAGCCGAATGTCGAGGTCGCCTACTGCTGCGACGTCGATCAGGCGCGCATGGGCAAGGCCGCCGAGGAAGTCAGCAAGCTCAACAAGGGCTCGAACCCCAAGACCGTCGGCGATTTCCGCCGCATCCTCGACGACAAGACCGTGGACGTCCTGGTCGTCGCCACTTGCAATCACTGGCACGCGCCAGCGGCCATCCTGGCCTGCGCGGCCGGCAAGCACGTCTACGTCGAGAAGCCGTGCAGCCATACGGCGCGCGAAGGTGAACTACTGATCGAGGCCGCCCGCAAGCACAAGAAGCAGGTGCAGATGGGCAACCAGCGGCGCAGCTACGGCTTCGTCGCCGAGGCCATGCAGAAGCTCAAGGAAGGCGTCATCGGCCGGGCCTACTTCGCGCAGTCGTGGTACACCAACAACCGGCCGACCATCGGCAGGGGCAAGGAAGGCCCGATTCCCGAAGGTCTCGACTACGAACTCTGGCAAGGCCCGGCCCCCCGCCGCGCGTTCCGCACCAACTACCTGCACTACAACTGGCACTGGTTCTGGAACTGGGGCAACGGCGAACTGGGCAACAACGGCATTCATACCATCGACCTGTGCCGCTGGGGCCTCGGCGTCGATTACCCGATTCACGTCTCCTCGTCGGGCGGCCGTTACCGCTTCGACGACGACCAGGAAACGCCGGACACCCAGATCGTGTCCTTCGCCTTCGACGGCAAGAAGTCGATCACCTGGGAAGGCTTCAGCTGCAACCGGCCGCCGGACAAGAACTACTTCGTCATGTTCCACGGCGAGAACGGCACGCTGGGCCTGGCCGACAATGGCTACACGGTCTTCGATCTGAAGGGCAAGGAACTGAACAAGACGCCGGGCAGCGGCAACGACGGCCAGCACCTCGGCAACTTCCTCGACGCCTGCCGCGGCAAGGTGAAGCTGAACAGCGACATCGAGGAAGCCCACAAGAGCACGCTGCTCTGCCATGTCGGCAACATCGCCCAGCGCACGGGCCGGTCGCTCAAGTGCGACCCGAAGAACGGCCACATCCTCGACGACAAGCAGGCCATGAGCCAGTGGGACCGCGAGTACGAAAAAGGTTGGGAGCCGAAGGTGTAGCTTTCACTTCAGCTACGGCGAAGCGTAATTTACCCCTCCGTGCCAAAAAAATGCTTGGCACGGAGGGTGAAAAACTCCAATGTTCTGCCACTGCGCGCCAATTGCCTCTTGGCACAGAGTGGCAAAAACCTCAATGATTTGCCACTCCATGCCAAATCGATAAATCCCGTCCGACTGCCCTTGATCCATCGCAGCCGTGTTTGGCAGACTTGAGTCTGGTGCATCGGTTTCCGCATCGGCATCCGGCTGCACCTGGGTGTTGGTGCGCCATCGAAGCGCCTGATGAGATTGCCGGTTGCGCACAATGTGTCGATGGTCACACTGGCGCAGGGCATTCCAGCCGCCAGGCCGAATCACCGTCTGTGAAATGTCGGCGATTTCTCCCAATTTCATTTGGTGCCGTCCGTGACGATCCGATGAATGGTGCGGAGCGACAACCACGGAGTGGACATGCGGGCACGCGCGCTGGCCGGACTGCTTGGGCT
>JAEUIF010000548.1 GCA_016795185.1 Planctomycetia bacterium
CGATGACCATCACCGAAAGCAAGCCCTACGAGACCATTCGCATCAAGCTGGACTTCCGCAAGCCCTTCGCGGGCACCAACGACGTGGAGTTCGCCTTCAAGCCCGAAGGCAACCAGACTGCCGTCTCCTGGACCATGACCGGCGAGAAGAACTTCTTCTGCAAGCTGATGGGCGTGTTCATGGACATGGACCAGATGATCGGCGGCGACTTCGAGAAGGGCCTGGCGTCGATGAATCAGGCCGCGAAAGCCACGGCGAAGCGGTAGGGCGCACGCACGATTTTCGGTTCGCGACGCTTCGGAGAAGCGTGGAGAGTCATGCCTCTCCGAAGGGTCGCGAACCGGTCTGAGATGGAGGTTCGCATGAGCAAGGTACGAGTTCTCGTCGGGACGCGCAAGGGAGCGTTCATCCTGACCGCCGACGGCCAACGCGAGCACTGGGACGTGAGCGGCCCGCACTTCGGGGGCTGGGAAGTCTATCACATGAAGGCTTCGCCGGTGGACCCCGACCGCATCTACGCCTCGCAGACCAGCAGCTGGTTCGGACAGATCATTCAGCGCTCGGACGACGGCGGCAAGACCTGGCACCAGCCGGGCACCCCGGCGGGCGAGCCCATGACCACGCCGGACGGCATGCCCAAGGGCGAGAGCAACAAGTTCGTCTACGACACCTCGCCGGAAACCGGCAAGCCGTTGACCACGCACCAGTTCTACGACGGCACGCAGCAGCCCTGGGTCTTCAAGCGCGTCTGGCACCTCGAACCGTCGCTGACCGATCCGAACACGGTCTACGCCGGCGTGGAGGATGCCGCCCTGTTCCGTTCCACCGACGGTGGCACGTCCTGGCACGAACTGGCGGGGCTGCGCGACGTCCAAGGGTCGCAGTGGGCGCCAGGCGCCGGCGGCATGGGCTTGCACACGATCATTCTCGATCCAACCAATCCGCAGCGCATCTACATTGCCATTTCCGCCGCCGGGGCGTTTCGCACCGACGACGGCGGCCAGACCTGGAAGGTCATCACCAAGGGGCTGAAGTCCAAGTACATGCCCGACCCGAACGCCGAGGTCGGCTTCTGCGTCCACCGCATTGCCATGCACCGCGCCCGCCCGAACACGCTCTTCATGCAGCTGCACTGGGACGTGATGCGCACCGATAGCGCCGGCGACCTCTGGCACGAGGTCAGCGGCAACCTGCCGACCGACTTCGGCTTCCCGATCGAGGTCCACGCTCACGAACCCAATACCGTGTACGTGGTGCCGATCACCAGCGATTCGCTGCACTATCCGCCGGAAGGCAAGCTGCGCGTCTACCGCAGCAAGTCCGGCGGCAACGAGTGGGAACCGCTGACCAATGGCTTGCCGCAAAGCCATTGCTACGTCAACGTGCTGCGCGACGCCATGTCGGTTGACACGCTCGACAAAGGCGGCGTCTATTTCGGCACCACGGGCGGCCAGGTCTACTGTTCGCCGGACGGTGGCGACCACTGGAAGCCCATCGTGTCGCACCTGCCGCCCGTGGTGTCCGTGGAGGCGCAAACCCTGCCATGATCCGCGTGATACTGCCCTTTCATCTGTGCAACCTGGCGCGGGTCCACGGCGAGGTCGAACTGGCCGTGGAAACGCAGGTCACGCAGCGCGCACTTCTTGACGCGCTGGAGGCCCGCTACCCGATGCTGCGCGGCACCATTCGCGACCACGTCACGCACCAGCGTCGACCGCTGGTGCGCTTTTTCGCCTGCGAGCAGGACCTGTCACACGATTCGCCCGATGCGCCGCTGCCCGCCGCCGTGGCCACGGGGGCCGAACCGTTCTTCGTCGTCGGCGCGATTGCCGGCGGCTAACGGGTGGCACGTCCCTCGGTACTCCGAGGGCGTGCGGAACGCCGAAACGACTTTGCCCTCAACAGATAGCCCGTCGCTCGCACGCCCTCGGAGTACCGAGGGGCGTGCCACCCATTTCTCGGCGCGGCTATAGAAATGTAACCCTGGAGACAGTTTCCCCATGTCCGAACCGGAAAAGAAATCCCGCTCGTTCCTGTTCAAAGCCTGCAAGTTCTTGCTGTTCTTCTTGGTGCTGGCTGCCGCGGCCATCGCTGGGCTCGGCCTGTTCGTCCTCGACGGCCAGTACGAGGTGACGCGCGAAATCACGATTCAGTCGCCGCCCGAAGCGGTCCACCAGCAAGTCGGCGACCTGCGGGAATGGCCGAACTGGCTACCGTTCACCAAGCACGACCAGTCGGTAAAGACCACCATCGAGCAACCCACCGGGGCAGACGCGCGCCAGCACTGGACCAGCGCCCACGGCACCGGCAAGCTGAACTTCACCGCCAGCGATGAGCAAAAGGGCGTCGCCTACACGATGCTGTTCGACGAGAAGTATCCCGCCCAGGGCTGGATCACGTACACGAAGGTCGGCGACGACACCCGCGTCACCTGGCGCATGACTGGCCAGAACGGCGACTTCGTCGGCAACTGGCTAGCCGCCGCCATGCCGATGATGGTCGGCCCCGCTTTCGAGGAGGGTTTGAACGATCTGAAGACGAAGGTGGAAGCGAAAT
>JAEUIF010000563.1 GCA_016795185.1 Planctomycetia bacterium
ATTTCGTCGAGGCCGTCGATGAACAATGTCTTGCCGGCAAGCTGTGGGCCAGGTTCGAGGGTGGCAAAGGTGCGTGCCCTGAGATAGTGGCCGCCGGTAGCCGCCGCCTCGCGCTCAAACGATCTGGTCTTGCCGGCACCGGGGTCGCCCAGCAGCACGTAGGCCGGCACGGCGCGAAAAGCCTCCAGAGGCTGGCAATTGCGTGCGCCAGTTTGCTCGTTGCGCGTCGTGCAGGTACGCGGCACCAGCAGGTCGGGATCGACGAGTTGGCTCAAAACCAGTGCTCCGCCGGATAGGAAAGGAACTCGGCCAGAGGGATGCCACCGTCGCCGATCAACAGGCGGCGGCAGGCGCCGAATTCGCGCTCGAAGGTGGCAAGGCCACGCAGTTGCGCCGGCACGGCAGCGCTTTTCACTTCGATGGCGACGAGCCGTTGTCCGCGTTCGACGACGAAATCCACCTCGTCGGTTCCGTCTCGCCAGTAATGGAGGCGGCAATCCGGCGCAGCCGTGTTGTGCAGGTGTGCGCCGACAATGCTCTCCACCACGCGGCCGCGATAGCCGCGGTCGGCTTGCGCCTCGGCTCTTGTGTAACCGGAACCGGCCGACATCAAGGCCATGTTCAGTACCATCAGCTTGGGCGACGACGAACGGCGCCGATGGTGTTGTCCGGCGTACTTCTGCAGGCCACGGATCAAACCGGCGTTACCGAGGAGTTCAAGGTAATGGGCCAGTGTCACGGTGTTTCCCGCATCCTGCAACTGGCCCATCATCTTCGTGTAGGAAAGCTCTTGCCCCGAGTAGCGGCAGCCAAGATGAAACAACTGGCGCAGCAGCGCGGGCTTGTCTACCCGCGTCATCATCAGAATGTCTTTTTCGATGCTTGGCTCGATCAGGCCGGTATTGACGTAGTTGCGCCAGCGCGCCTCATCGCGGATCAGCGGAGCGCTGCCGGGATAGCCACCAAAATAGAGATAGTCCTCCAGATCGAAATCGAAGGCATCGACCATTTCACGGAAAGACCAATGGGTGAGGTGGATGGGCTCAAAGCGGCCGGCAAGGCTTTCGCTCATGCCCTGCAGCATCAGCAGCGGCGACGAGCCAAGCAGGGCGACGTGCAGCGCCAGCCCTTGCGCGCGGTCGGCATCCCACAGGCCTTTCACGATGTCGGACCAGCGCGAAATCTTTTGGATTTCGTCAAGGACAAGAATGTGGCCATCCGCGCTTCTCTGCGCTGCTGTTCTGGCGCGCTGCCAGATGTCGACCAGCCAGGCGCTATCGCGGGGCGCAGCCGCTCGGCGCCCGGTAGGCGCAGAACTCGGATCTGCGTGCGGCAAAGAAGAGTCTTCCGGATCATCCACGGCTACGAAGGAGTAGCGTCCTGGCGGATAGCTTGCAAGCACACTGCGCACCAATGTCGTCTTGCCAACCTGGCGTGGGCCAGCGACAACAATCAGGAATCGCGGCGGCTCGCGCAGACGCTCTTTCAGTATTGCGGTTTCAGGGCGCTGATAGGCTGGAATCACTGGCTTTACACTACTGAGTAAAATTACTCAGTAGTGTAAAGGAGCAATGGTGCAACATCAATCAATGAGTTGCAGGCTTTCCTGATCGATGCTTTGCACCTCTGCCGACTTGCCGGCGATGACACGGACCTTTGGCGCCAACGCCCACAGCCTCGCGACCTGCCGGCCGGAGCCGCCCTTTGGCCGCGTGCCGGCGAACGGCAACCGCAGCGCCCGCCACACCGAACGGCTGCGCGACAACCTGCCGCCGGCACCGCCTGCTTCGCCGCCATCTCGCCCAGCGGCGGCGTGATGGCCGCGAACATGAACGGGCGACCGCGAGCGCGACGCTCGTGCCGCCGCTGCCGCCTGGCAGGTCGCCGGCGCTGCACGGCATCGCCGACACGGTGACCGGGAGCAACATGGAGCAGCATGCTTTCCGCGCCGGCATCCGGGCGATGCCGGGGATCGGATACTGGCCTCTCGCGGCCAGGCTGCCGAGCTCGGCGCCCGCGCCACGTGGCGGTCGATGGCTCTGGCGACAGAAGAGCCGGCCGCGCGCGCCGCAGCGCGCGGGTCGATCTGTTCGCCCGCGGGGTACCGACCGTACCAGTCGGCGCACCATTCCCAGACGTTGCCGTGCATCTCGTGGAGACCCCACGGGTTCGGCGGCAGCGATCCGACCGGAACGGTTCGCTCCCGATAGAGACCCTTCCCGCCACCGGCGTAGGGGTAATGGCCACCATAGTTGACCTGCTCCGGGGTGATGTGGTCGCCAAACGAAAAAGGCGTCGTCGTCCCGGCGCGACAAGCGCATTCCCATTCGGCTTCGCTCGGCAGTTGAGCGCGCAACCCGGGAATGCGGGGGTTGAGTTGGCCGATGAACGACTTCACGTCGTTCCAGCTCACGGTCTCGACCGGATTGCGCGGATCATCCGCGAAGTGACCGGGATTTGTGCCCATCACCGCCGGCCAGAACGCCTGCGTACAGGCCGTATCGGCGAGCCAGAAGCCACGGGTCAGCTTGA
>JAEUIF010000631.1 GCA_016795185.1 Planctomycetia bacterium
GGGGCCGCGGGGGGGCTTTTATGTGGGGGTGGGGGGGCGGAACCCCCCACGCGTCTGGGGGGTTTTTCCCCGGGCGGGGTTCGCCCCCGTGGGGGTTGGTGGAGGGGGGGTTATACCCCCCGCCGCTCGCTTCATTCGAGCGCCACGTTATGGGCGCATCTGATGGTTCATTTGGGCGTGTTGTCCGGCAAGAAGCCGTACTCGGCCAGGGAGCGCCATTCTTCGGGCGTCGCCCAGGCGAGTTTACAATTGCGAATTGCCACGTCCGGGGCGGCAAATACTTGTTCACCGTCCCCCCAGGAAATACGGAGGGCGGCAGGCCAGCCGAGGTCTTCGCAGTCGGCGTCGTGGACCAGCAAGGTGGCGTCGTAGAGGTTGGGATTACCGCGTATGCGCAGCTTCATCGAACGGTTTCCTTTCGTCTGGAGCCAGGCGGGTCGATCGGGGATTTCTTCGGCTGAATCTGGGTGCGCTTCTGGCCGGCCGTCCGCCGCGGGGGCGGCTGGAGGTCGGGCAGGCAGTCGGCGAAGGCATCCACGGGCACGCCGAGGGCGCGGGCCAGCTTGAAACCGGTGAACAGCAGCGGTTCGCGCTTGCCCTGCTCGTAGTCCCGGATGGCGCCGAGACTCGCGCCACTTTGCGCGGCCAGCTGGGTCTGGGTCAGCCCGGCAGCAGCGCGCAGTTCCTTGAGTTTCAGGGCAAAGCTCACGCGGCGTACTCCGGTTTGGGGCAAGTCGATTCCGCCACTCAACTGTACTGCAAGTGCTGTGCCAAGGCAAGTGCAATACCGGCCTGCGACCAATGCACTTGCCGTACTCCGGCGCTATCGGGCCTCCAACCTGCCTCACCCAGCGACCGGGCGGAATGCAGACAGGATGCGGCTCCGCTTGCATTCTGCTACACTGCTCAGAAGCAAGTTGGATGCCAGAGTTTCGTGTTTCCTTTAGGCCGGCTTTTTTCGGGATTTACGTTCACGCTGCCCGAGACAGCCCGGTGCCGGTGATTCATCGCTGGGCAGCCGCTGCCCGTTTCACCGGCAGGTGCGCGATTTCGAGTCAAACTGGGCAAACTTGCAACACCCTCTCGCGCGATGATCGGTTCGTCGCTCCGCCTTCCGGCGGCCCGTCGCGCACCGCCGGAAGGCGGAGCGACGAACTTCGCTTACTTCACTTCCACGGCAATCGTGATGGGCGGGTGAAGGTAGGCTATTCCGCCAAGATTCGCCGAACCGGTCAAGGTCAAGTTGGCGATCACAGGCTTGGCGTTGGCGGCTACGTTGAGTTCGAGCAGATACTCCGTGCTTTCGGCGGGTATGGGCTTCGGCGGCGCGGCTAGCGTCACCCCGGCGGGCAGGCCATCGAGCTTCAGCTGCACCGCTTCCTTGCACACCAGACGACGCGCCAGCTTGCCCTTGAGCAGCACCTTTTGCCCGACCGGCAAGTCCACTTTCATGCTTTCGGGCTCGATGGTGAACGGCCGGTGGACCGTCAGCATCACTGCTGGCCCGACGACGACCTGATCGACGTTGTTGAGCCGCGCCTTACCCTGGATGACGAAATCCATCACCCCTTCGGGACAAGCGGCGGTCGGCGTCATGGTCAGGTTGACGCTGCCGGCGTCGGCCGCCGCGTTGACGGGCTGGAACGCCAGACCGCCCGGCGGTGGTTGGCCTGGCTGGGCCGGCGTGCCGAGTTGTCCGGTCACCTCCACGGCGGCCACGGGCGGGTTCGCGCCGCGCCGGATGGTCACGGGCACGGTCGTCGGGTAGCCCTTGACCGCTTCGACAGTCACCGGCCCCTGCACGGCAAACGGCTCGGCCGATGACAGGCCCGCGACGAACGACGACAACATCAGCTGCGAGGCAGCCGGGTTGCCGTCGCGGGCCACGGTCAGCTTCTGCTCGGCGAAGCGGTGCAGTTTGCGGTCACCGTCCTCGCCTTGGCCCTCGATGCGTAGCGCCAGCGGTTCCGTCAATACTGGAGCGTCGGCCAGCGCGGACAGGGTCAGCACGCCGACCGTGCCGCCCGTCGGTACTCGTCCGCCTTGCAGAGTCAAGAATGGCGGCAAGTTGGCCACGCTGAGCCGGATCGGCCCGCCGTAGCCGCGTCGCACCACGGGGACTGCCAGTGCTGCTGTGCCGCCGCGCGGCACGTTGATTTCCGAGACGGGTTGACGCAACTCGAAGTCAGGCAGCGCGGGTTCGACGGTCAAGCGATAGCCGAAGTTGACTCCGCCGCGCTGACGTTGATCGCGCAACTCCAGGGTCAAAGAAGTGACGCCCATCGGCACGCTGAATTCGAGTGCGGGGTCCGCCTGTTTGATGGGCTGCTGTCCGGGCGCGGTCGCCGGCAGGTCCACATCATCGACCAGCGCCAGCTGCTTGCCGGCCGGGTCGAGCACGCGCAGCACCCCGTCGAGATAGGAACCCAAAGCCTCTGCCTGCACCGCGAAGCGATAGCGCTGACCGGGCTCGACGGCCAGCTGGAAGCGCTGCTGGTCGCCCTTGCGTTCCAGCCGGCCGTTGACTGTAACCGGCGGCTTTAGTTCGACCGGCTTCGGGTCGATACGGGGCAGAACGATCTCAGGTAGTTCGCCCACGGCTACGCGCGGCGACGGCATGCCGAGCTTGCCGAGACCGTCCAACGGCAACAGCATGGAACGCAGGCCCAGTGGGTCTTCCACGGTCGTTGGCAGCTGCTTCTCTTCGGTCAAGGTGCCGCCGCGCAGCGTGAAGCCGACTTTCAAACCGCGGCGACCGCCGAGGGGGAATACCTCCTCGGCCACGTCGTAATCGGCAATCAGCAGTCGATAGTAGGGCGGATTGCCGCCGCGATACCGGCTATCGGCAATCTCGACGACGTACTCGCCCTCTTCCGGGGCCTGGAAAATGACGCGCACGTCGCCTCCCAGGGCTTGCGAATCGTCGGCGGCCAGGAAGCGTTGCCGGGCGTCGGTCACGCGAATCTGCGGCAGCAGCGCCGAGCCCAGTCGGGCCGACAGCGCTTCGACGACGACGCGCTGTCCCTTCGCCGCCGGGAAACGAAAGAAGCCCAGGTTGCCACCCGCGCACTGGCCGTTGATGACCACCGGGAAGGGCACCTTCTGTGCTTTCTCGAAGCTGGTGTTGCCCGCCGCTTCGTTGACGTTTGGGAACGCTTCGACGCTGAAAAAGGTCAGCGCGGACACACCGTCCTCCGTCGCCACCCGGATGGGGTAGACGCCCAATGGCGTCGCCGCGTCTACGGTCAGCTGAAGGCGCACCTGGGCCGGGTTGGGCTTGGCGTCGGGCAACAGCTTCTGTTCCGCCTTGAAGGGCAGCAGGAGTCGCGTTTGTGGCGATAGATTCGTCCCGGCGACGACGATCTCGACCGTCTGGCCGCGCTGCGCGCCGCGCGGCGTCAGGGCCGTTGCGGTCGGCGGCGCGGCCTGGATCGAATTCAGGGCCAGCAGCCAACAGAGCGCGGTCGGAACAAGTTGCTTCACAACGGATACTCCAGGTGGGACCGCTCGCGGTTCAGCACGCGGCACGGTGGGGCGGCAGGCAGGTTGGATTTTCAAGGTGAGTTTCGCAAGATGTACTATCCGGCGACGAAGAAAGGGTGTCAAGCGGCAAGCTTCTGGAGATCGCGTCGTCCCACAGAAAGGCAGCTCCCATGGGCCGTTACAGCCTGCGTGAATTCGCGCAAAAGACCGTGCAGAAGAACCAGAACCAGGGCCTGTTCGAGTTGGAAGGCGAGCGCATGCTCGAGGTCCACCTCAACGGCATGGTCTGGACCACCAAGGGCTCGATGATCGCCTACATCGGTAACGTCAAGTTCACGCGCGAGGGCGTGCTGGAGCACGGCATCGGCAAGTTCCTGAAGAAAGCTTTCACCGGCGAGGGCATGCAGCTGACCAAGGCCGAGGGCCGCGGCGTGCTCTATCTGGCCGACGGCGGCAAGAAGATTACCATCCTGAACTTGCAGAATGAGACGCTATTCGTCAACGGCAACGACCTGCTGGCCTTTGAGCCGTCGATCAAGTGGGACATCAAGATGATGAAATCCGTCACCGGCATGGTGGCCGGCGGCCTGTTCAACGTCAAGCTGGAAGGCACCGGCATGATCGCCCTGACCACGCACTACGATCCGCTGACGCTGCCCGTGAAGCCGGGCTACTCGGTCTGCACCGACCCGAACGCGACGGTCGCTTGGTCGGGCAACCTCTACCCCGAGTTGAAGACCGACATCAGCTTCAAGACCTTTTTCGGCCGGGGCAGCGGCGAATCTTTGCAGATGCGTTTCGACGGCGATGGCTTCGTGGTCGTGCAGCCATTCGAGGAAGCGACTTTCCAGCAAAGTAGCTGAAGCCGAAGTACGTCGGGCTTTCTAGCCCGACAGGCAGCGCCGGCGATTCGCCGTGTCGTCGAGCGGTCGCGGCCAGCCCCTGGCGCTATATGTCGGGCTGGAAAGCCCGACGTACTGCTGGCGGTCAAGCAATCACTCCCTGGACGCTGCGCCAGCGGCCCCGGCGAGCAACAGTGAAGCTGTTGCTCGCCGGGGCTCGTTCTTTTTCAGCTTCCACGGAGCTGGGCCTGCTCCGCGCACTCCACCTCGCTCGCCCGGTTCATACAACTATCCACATGGTGCGCCGAGCCAATCGCCTCAAGCGAGCTAACACCAGTTCGACGGACACCGTCAAGGACTTCACGAACATGCAGCACTCTCCCGGCCAGAAGACTCGCACCGAATCCGACAGCATGGGCAAGATCGAGGTGGCGACCGACCGCTACTGGGGCGCGCAGACGCAGCGCTCGCTGCACCACTTCGACATCGGCGACGACCGCATGCCGCGCATCCTCATCCGCGCGTTCGGCATCCTCAAGAAGGCCGCCGCCCTGGTGAACCGCGACCTGGGCAAGCTCAAGGACGACAAGTGCAAGCTCATCGCCCAGGCCGCCGACGAGGTCATTGAGGGCAAGCTCGACGACCACTTCCCGCTGCGCATCTGGCAGACCGGCAGCGGCACCCAGACCAACATGAACGCTAACGAGGTCATTTCCAACCGCGCCATCGAGCTGGCCGGCGGCGAGATGGGC
>JAEUIF010000652.1 GCA_016795185.1 Planctomycetia bacterium
TTCGCCCTGAAGCACATGGGCAGCGCCGCCCAGCCGGCCCTGCAACCCCTGCTGGACGCCCTGCAAACCAAGGGCGATGAGGATTTGCGCCGCCACTGCGGCGACGCCCTGGCCAACATCGGCGAGCCGGCGGTGCCCAAGCTCATCGAGACGATGGGCGACAAGAACTTCGCGGTGCAGTTTCCGGCCCGCACGGCCCTGAAGAAGATCGGCAAGCCGGCGGTACCGCAGCTGATTCAAGCGCTGCAAGGCGACAATCGCGCCATCCGCGAAGGGTCGATGATGGTGCTGGGGGAACTCGGCCCGGACGCGAAGGCCGCCGTGCCGCTGTTGCGCGAGATCACCAAGGAGCAGGACAAGGTCATGGCCGACGCCGCCCGCACCGCCCTGAAGAAGATCGAGAAGTAGGGCGCGACGAACCGGCGCGGCGGTTTACCGTTTAGCAGTTTTCTCAAGCCGGCGACCGGTGACCCCTCCGAGCCAAGCCAAAGTGCTTGGCTCGGAGGGGTGTTTTTGCCAGTGTTTTGCCCCTCCGTGCCAAAATTCCCACGGGGCTTGACGCATCGCACCCGCGTTTGGCAGGATGGCTCCAGGCACCGGGTGGCACGTCCCTCGGTACGCCGAGGGCGTGCGGCGCCCCGAGTTGACTGCACTCCCGACCGCTGGCTAATCGCGCGCACGCTTGCGTCCACCTCCGGCCGTGTTACAATCCTTTCGGTCCCCGGCCACACCCCGGAGTTCGCCCGTGACCGCTGTTGCACCAATCCCCGCGCCGCCGCCTCCCGCCCCGCAGCCCAAGCTGCTCGACCGGGTCCGGCAGGCCCTGCGCGTCCGGCACTACAGTCTGCGCACCGAGGATGCCTACGTCGCCTGGATCAAACGCTACATCCACTTCCACCACGTCCGCCACCCGGACGAGATGGGCGCGGCGGAGATCAACGCCTTCCTGACCGACCTGGCCGTCAACGGCCGGGTCGCCGCCTCCACCCAGTCCCAGGCCCTGTGCGCCTTGCTGTTCCTGTACACCACCGTGCTCGCACGCCCTCCGGGCGACCTCGGCGACGTCATCCGCGCCCACCGCCCCCAACGGCTGCCCGTGGTCCTGACCCGCCCCGAGGTCCAGCAGGTCTTGCGGCAGCTGGACGGCACCTACCGCCTGATCGGCCAGCTGCTCTACGGCAGCGGCTTGCGTTTGATCGAGTGCCTGCGGCTGCGCGTCAAGGACGTCGATTGCGCCCGCGCGGAAATCATCGTGCGCCAGGGCAAGGGCGACCAGGACCGGCGAACGATGCTACCCAGGTTGGTCCAGCCCGCCTTACAGGCCCACCTCGAAAGAGTGCGCGACCTGCACCAGCGCGACCTGGCCGACGGCTTCGGCCAGGTCTACCTGCCGCACGCCCTGGACCGCAAATTCCCCCAGGCGGCGACCGACTGGCTCTGGCAATACGTTTTCCCCTCGGCACGGCGCTCGAAGGATCCACGTTCCCGGACCGTGCGCCGGCACCACGCCCACGAAAGCGCGGTCAGCCGAGCGGTCACCACGGCGGCCCGGCGCTCGGGCCTGCGGAAGCGGGTCACCTGCCATGCGTTCCGGCACAGTTTCGCCACGCATTTGCTGGAAGCCGGCTACGATATTCGCACGGTGCAGGAATTGCTTGGCCATGCGGACGTGAGTACGACGATGATCTATTGCCATGTGCTCAACAAAGGGGGCCAGGGCGTGCGCAGCCCGCTGGACCTCGACTGAGGCGCGCAAGTATCATTAGGGTGTTATTGTGCAAGGCCGGGAGCCGTCACCAGGCAGCAAAGTGAATTCAAATCAGGGTTTGCGACGATCGCCCGCTTGAGACGCAAGATAGTGTTATCTTGCGAACTCGCAAACTAATCACATGTTCGGCGGCGGAGGGCCTCGGGGCGTGGAAGCGTTGCTGGCGGAGTTGGGGCCGCTGCTGTACGGCATCAACTACGTCGTCTTCCTGCGGGCGTACCGATGCCCATTCGTCCCCGACGCGCCGGCCGAGTGGTACGTGTACCAGGCGCTGGGGCCGGACGTAGTAGTCGGCGGCATCGGTGAGGTCGGCGGGCCGGAGGTGCTCGCCGAGGTGGAGTCGGCTCTGCGGTACGCCGGCGACCGGCACGCCGGCCCGAAGCCAGTGGTGTTGCGGTCGCGGCGGTACAAGGGCCTAGTCCGGGCCGTGCTGTCCGAGTTGGAGCAGGCTGTCGCGGAGGCGTCGGTCGTGGCGACGTTCTGGCTTCGTGAGGGCCACCCGGCGTACCCGGTGTTCTGGGACTTCGCGTTCGTCATCGCGGGGCCGGCGGGCGGATTGGTGTTCGTCGGCAGCAGCTCCGACTGAGCAAGGCACGCCGAACCAGGCGCTGCACCTGACCCGGCCCTCAAAGCCGGGCCGGGCAGGTGAGCTGGGTCGTTCGGCGGCAGAGGGCGTCCGGTGTTCGGCTGGTTCAAGAAGAAGCCCGAGCCGCCGGTCCCCGGCGAGAAGATCGCCCACCAACCGCCTGGCGAGGTGTTCCCGTGGGCGAAGGGCTGGCGGCTGACCGCACTCGATGAGGCTATCATCGCGGTCCCAGCCGCCATCCTCGGCGACAACGAGGCCATCGGCTCGGTCATCCACGCCGATGAGGGCGTCCGGCTCAACCTGCTGACCGCCCCGCACGCTACGCCTGGCGAGCGGATCATGATCTGGCTCCAGCCCGGCGAGTCCGTGTGGCTGTCCAAATCGTGCCAGGGGGTCGTACTCCCGCAGTCCGACGGCGACACTGCGGCCCGGCGGTTCGGGCTCACCGAGGTCGCTCAAGACGCCGAACCAAACGCTGCACCTGACCCGGCGGCACGATAGGTTTCTGGGAGTTCATGGCTCTCCTATGCCGCCGGGCAGGTGAGCTGGGTCGTTCGGCCACCGGAGGGCGCACGGATGATGCCTGCGTGGGCGCGGATCGAGCGGTGGCTGGCTGCCCACGCCCCGGCCATCCTCGCGGACATGCGGCCGGGGGCGTCGCCCGCCGAGATCCGCGCCGCTGAAGAACAACTCGGCTGCACATTCCCTGACGATGTCCGGGAGTGGTTCGCCACACACGACGGGTCGGAGAGCTGCGCCCTGATGGAGTACTGGGACCTAAACCCGCTCGCCGAGGTGGTCCGGTCGTGGAAGGTGCTGAAAGGCATCCTCGACACCGGGTTCTTCGACGAGTTCAGCAGCAAGCCGGTGGGGCCGATCCGAACGGAGTGGTGGCATCCAGCTTGGGTGCCGCTCACAAGCGAGCCGGGCGGCAACCATCTCTGCCTGGACCTCGCCCCGGCGGAGGGCGGTGAGGTGGGGCAGGTCATCAGTTGGGTACACGATGACTCGGTGCGGGAGGTCGTCGCCCCCACGTTCCCGGCGTGGTTCGAGCAGCTCGCGGACGGGCTGGAGGCTGGGGCGTACAAGGTGGACCGTGAGGGCGTGCTGGTCCGCATCGGCGGTCCCGAGGATCACGACGCCGAACCAGGCGCTGCACCTGACCCGGCCCGCATGTAGGCTTTCTGGGAGTCGTAGCTCACCGAGCGGGCCGGGCAGGTGAGCTTGGTCGTTCGGCCCCGGAGGCGTTGAGGCGGTGGATGCGTTCTTGACCGAGCTTGTGCGACTTGTCCCACCGCCCGCCCAGCCGACACAAGCGGGCAGCGATGCCGCGCTCGCCGCCGTCGAGCGGGAACTCGGACTTACCTTCCCGACCGCGTACAAGTGGGTCATACGCCACTACGGTCAGGGGCTATGGCAGGGGTTCTGGTGCATCCTTACGCCGTTCGCGGAGGAGCGCGGCCAGCCCCGGCCGTGGTTCTGCCCGCGGTCCGGGTTGGTCGGCGGACCCGCGTGGTGTGACACCCTGCGGTGGAGCAGCCGGGAGTGGCCATCGCTCTACCCGCACCCCGTCTACCCGGAGGCGGGCGGGCTGTTCCCGTGGGCGTTCACAGACAACGGGGACACCCTGTACTGGCTCACCCAGGGCGAGCCAGACTCCTGGCGGACACTATTCGAGTCGGACGACCCCGACGGTTTCTCGCTGTCGTTCTCGGAGTTGTTGCTCAAGATCGTCACCGATGGCTGGCTGTTCCGCGATGTATTGGGGCCCCGATTCGTATACGGGCAGCCGAGTGCCTTCGCGCCGTGGCCCTGGCATCCGCGGCCGCAGGGGGCAGGTGGTCCGGCCGAACCAGGCGCTGCAGCAGACGGCGGGAGCATGTAGGCTTTCTGAGATTCGTAGGTCACTCGGCCCCCGCCGCTGCTGAGCTGGGTCGTTCGATACCATGTAGGGAGCAAGGTATCGGAGGTGGTACAAGTCTCCACCAGGTAGGACACCAAAACCTGATTACGGAGACCCGACCATGACCACCAGCAGCAGCCCCCGCACTCTTTATGTCGCGCTCGAACTTGGTTGCGACAAGTGGGTCCTCGCCAGCGCCACGCAGGCGGCCGAGAAGCCGCGCTTTCGCACGGTGGCGGCGCGCAATCTCGGCGCGCTCCAGGAGGAACTCGCCAAGGCGAAGGCGCGCTTCGGACTGCCGGCCGACGCACCCGTATGCACTTGCTATGAAGCGGGACGCGATGGCTTTTGGCTGCATCGCGCCTTGACGAAGATGGGGATCACGAACGTCGTCGTCGATGCCAGCTCCATCGAGGTCAACCGTCGGCAGAAGCAAGTCAAGAGCGATCCGGTGGACGCCGGCAAACTGGTGAGCATGCTGTGCCGCTACCACGCCGGCGAACGCAAGGTGTGGAGCGTCGTCAACGTGCCGAGCGTCGCGGACGAAGACGGTCGGCAACTGCACCGCGGCATGAAGGATTTGCAGCGGCAGAAGACCGAGTGCAGCAATCGCATCAAGGGGTTGCTGGCATCGCAGGGACTGACGGCTGCGGTCGATGCCAAGTTCCGCGCCACGCTGACCGGGCTGCGCGACTGGGCCGATCAGCCGGTGCCCGCGGGCCTGCAGACGCGCTTGCTGCAAGAGTACGCGGTGTGGGAGACGCTCCATCGACAAGAACGCGATGCCGCCAACGAGCAAGAACGGCAACTGCGTGAAGGGCAAGAACGGCAGCAGGAGCAAATGCGTCAGCTCATGGGCCTGAAGGCCGTCGGCGCGCGCACGGCGTGGATCCTGGTGATGGAGTTGTTCTCCTGGCGTGCGATCAAGAACGGCAAGGAACTGGGGGCGCTGGTCGGCTTGACGCCGGTGCCGTACGACAGCGGCAAGAGCCAACGGGAGCAAGGCATCAGCAAGGCGGGCAATCGACACGTGCGTTGCTTGATGGTCGAGTCGGCCTGGATGTGGTTGCGTTGGCAGCCGCAGAGCGCGCTGAGCCAATGGTATCAGCGCCGTTTCGGCGCCGGCAACAAACGCGCGCGGAAGGTGGGCATCGTGGCGCTGGCGCGAAAGCTGTTGATCGCGCTGTGGCGTTTTGTGGAACACGGCGAGCTGCCCGAGGGGGCCGCCACCAAAGACTGGCGCTTGAATGTGAGCTCGACCGCTCGGCGCCATGCGAGGCAAGCGACCGCCGCCGGGTGAGGAGCATCCGTCCCGGAAGCGTAAGCGCAGGAAGAAAGATCGGAGCGCGACCGCTGCGTCGGTAGCGGAGAGGGCCAGTCGGAGAGAGTCGCCGTTAAGCCGCCGGGTGACCCGCGAGGGCACCGTTCGTTCGATGGGTGGACTTTCGAAATGGCGTCCAGTACGCTCAGCGTACAAGGTAAGGGGTCGTGGCGTTCGTGGCGAACGTCACACGGATAGACGGTTGTCCGGGCGTTTCGTCCGGTCCGTGGAAGACGCCAGCCGACAGCAGGGCTTTCGCCCGCAATGAAACGTGGCGGAGCGCATCCGCGAAACAGGAGCATTCTTTCTGCCCCGCCGCTCTCCCCCAGCCGCGGGTGAGGGGAGAGCGGCGGGGCAGAAAGAATGCTAAGGCAACAGAAGCAAGGACGCGAAGGCAAGATGCCGATTCGTGAGCGCGGATGGTCCGCGCGTTCGCAGGTAAAGCAATAAAATGCCTGATTGGGGCTTGACCTGAAACCTCATAGACGGCGACGGAGGGCGTTGCGGGTGACGATCACGTTGCGAGTCCGCGAAGTCCTCCAAGACCCGGCACGCTTCGTGTCCCACTGGCGGTTGTCGGTCGCCGGCATGTTACTTGTCGCCGACACCGACTTCCGCATCTTCCAGTCGTGTGAGTCGGGGTTGGACGAGGGGATCTCCCTGCGCATCGATGATCCGCTGGCAGCGCGGTTGCTCCGCGAGGCTTTGCCTGAGCCGCCGCCGGGCGGGTGGTGGTATTTCGGCCAGGCGCTGGTGCAGGCGTGGACCCGCCATGACCCCGGCGGATGGGTGTTGCACGAGGCAGTCACCGTTTGGCTGGACGAGGTCGGTGGCAAGCGCCCCCTGTGCATCCAAGTGCGGCCGTGCCCGTGGGGGTGGGATCGGTTCCTGTAGCCATCAAAGGCACGCCGAACCAGGCTGACTGCGGGTGGATTCGATCTGAATGGGCTGCGGGTGCAGACCGCGGATCCAGAGAACTTCCATGAAAACCTGGAAGTGGACGGTGCTGGTGTTTGCGATCATCGCACTGGGAACGCTGGTTGGCTTGCTCTGGTACCAGCCAAGACCGGAGCCGCCGCTGGCCGAGAGAGAGGTCGTGAACCCGAACGGCATGCGGCTGGTGCGCATCCCGGCTGGAGAATTTTTCATGGGGTGCGAGGAGCCGGTGGAGCGGCTGCTCGGAGCATTCCCGGCGCACCACAACTATACGGCGGACTACTGGAGCGAGGAATATCCCCGCCACGTCCTCCAGACGCGCGGCTACCACGTTATGGAGGCGGGCAACGGCAAGGAAGCGCTCCGGGTGGCCGAGGACTACGCCGGACCGATCCACCTGCTGGCGACGGATGTGGTGATGCCCAACATGGGCGGGCGGCTCGTGGCCGAGCAGGTGGCCGCCCTCAAACCCGGCGTGAAGGTGCTGTTCCTCTCCGGCTACACCGACGACGCGGTCGTGCGGCACGGCGTCCTGTCCGCGGAGATGCACTTCCTGCAAAAGCCTTTCACGCCCAGCTCGTTGGCCCAGAAGGTCCGGGACGTGCTGGACACGTCGGCCGCGGGCGAAAAGGGGACGTGCCGAGGTTAGCCGAATTCGGCGTCGGGAACCCTTGCGAGCCGCAGCGCTCGCGGGGAGTTTGGGCGCAGCGCCCTGTCCGGACAAACTGGGATGAATCATGAAAAAGAGCGGGGATCGCGGCCAGCCCTGCCGGGCTGTTACCCCCCAGTCGCCGCGACCCCCGTGGCTCGAAAAAGCTCAAGTGGTCTAACCACTGTAACCCGGCTGGAAATTGCACATCAATCGGAAAACGGCGCGGTTGCCGCAGAATTTCGTCCGCCCTCCACCGTATAATAAGTAATGGCTCTGCGGGCCGGCCGGACGGCCGCTGCCTGGGGAAGCGTGCAGCGCTTCGGCGTCCGCACGGTGAACCGGGGAGAGGAAAGTCCGGGCTCCACAGGACGCGGTGGTGGGTAACGCCCACCGTCCGATTCGACGGCTGGACCTTACCCGTCCCGGCCGCCGGAGAAGGATAGGGAAAGTGCAACAGAAAGCAAACCGCTTCGTCCTCATCGTTTAGCCGTGAACCCAAGGCGAGCGCGCGCAGCGCCGCTTGCGGCTTCGCACGCCGCGCTCGCCCTGGGCTCGCGGCTAAACGTGGGGGTGAAGTAAGGGTGAAAAGGCGGGGGGGCCTCGGCCCCTTAATGTAAGAGCCCACCAGCAGCCTGGTGACAGGCTGGCTCGGCAAACCCCACCGGGAGCAAGGCCAAATATGGGAGCAGGACTGGTCCGGTCCGCTACGACTCCCGGGTAGGTCGCTCGACTGGCCGAGCAATCGGCCGGCTAGATAAATGGCCGTCACGGCCGCGCGCGAACGCCGTCGTCCTCACGGGCGAGGGTGGCCGCGCGAGGCCGCTACAAAACCCGGCTTACAGGCCGGCCCGCAGGGTCAACTTTTCAGGCTGCCGTTTCGCAGCCCGCAAGGTCCGCCTAACCGGCATATCCGGACCTGAAGTCGCCAATCTTCGCCTCTCGCCGCCAGGCCGGACGTGAGTCCAGTTTTCGCCCGCGATACAATCCACTGCCGGGAAATATCCCGGCTGCTGGTTCGCACCGCTCTGCCCGAGCGCTGCGGACAACGCGCAGGCCCCGATCCTCCAACCTGTCACCGGGGGGCCATCCATGAGCCAGTTCTCGCCAGACTCTTCCGCCTTCAATCCCGGCAAACGTCCGAAGACCCAGTCCCAGCAGACCGGGCAGCTGCCGCGCTACCGCCTGGTGCTGCACCACGATCCGCAGCTGGAACTGATGTTCATTGTCCGCACCGTGATGGAACTCACCCGCTTGTGCCGGGCCGAAGCCACGCACAAAATGTGGGAAGCGTATCACGGCGGCCGGTCGGTGCTGCTCGCCACCTACAAGGAGCGCGCCGAGCTTTACGTCGAGCAGTTCGCCGACCGCGGACTGACGGTCTCGATCGAGCCGCAGTAGCCGTTAGGTTCGTAGTTCCGCCTTCAGGCGGTGGAGCGACTCGCCGCCTGAAGGCGG
>JAEUIF010000723.1 GCA_016795185.1 Planctomycetia bacterium
ATCAACAGCGGGCTCACGCCCGCCGCTCGCCTGAAGAATTGAAAGCCATGCTGTACGGGGCTTAGCGCAGCGGCATGTCCGGCAGGTTGAGCCAGGGCCGCGCGAGCGTGTAAGCCGCCAATCCCACCCCCGCCACCAGCAGCACCACGTAGAGGCCGTCCGAGAGCCAAACGCCGAGGCCGGTCGGCTCGTCATCGATTTCGTCTTGTTCCTCGGCGGCTTCGGTGCGGTCGGGCACGCGGGATCGAGGCATGGAAGAGGCCTGGCGCGACTCGCGCATGGCGTCGGGATCGCGCAGCATGCCGTACAGCGGCGGCGGACTGGCGGCGGGTTCGCGCGGCGGTTCATCGGACTTCAACGGGAGCACATCGCCAGGCGGCGCGTCCAAAGCGGGATGCAACGCGGGATGCAACGGCGGCGCTGCTTCGCCGCCTTCCTTGCCGCTCTTGAGCGAGGCCAGCAGTTCCTCGGCCTCGGCGGGTGGGTAGCTGCCGCGCAGGTCGGCGATGTAGCTGTAAACGTCCGAGGACTTCATGGCGTCCGCCAGCGTGCGGTAAGGACGCAGCAGGTGATGCGGATTGTGCTCCAGCAACCGGGCGCGAAACTTCTCCGCTTCATCGGGCAGGCCGCCCATCAAGGCCGCATCCGCCGCGAGGATCAGAAAGCGGTCGCGCGCCTGCGCCGACCCACGCTGGTTTTCCAGTTCGGCCAGTTCCTCGTACACGCGCACTTTCGGGTCGCTGGATGCCATGAATGCGTACTCCGGCCTGTCGATGAAGCGTCGGCGTTGCTGCGTGCCGCCGGGGAATATCTTGGCAATCCAGGCTGGGCTCGGCCAGCGAATTGCTTCGGAGCCGTCGATGGCTGTTATAATCGGTCCATGCCAACCGTTTGGATTCCTTCCCTGCTGCGCGACCTCACGGGCGGCCATTCGACCGTCACGGCGAAAGGCCACACGGTGCGCGAGTTGATCGACTTCCTCGAACGCGACTATCCCGGCTTCCGCCAGCGGGTCTGTGACGCCCACGGACTGCGGCCGGGGCTGGCCGTGGTCGTGGATGCGGAAGTGGCCCGGTTGGGACTCCTACAGCCCGTGAACGAACAGAGCGAAGTCCACTTCCAACCCGCGATCGGCGGCGGTTCGAGTATCTTGCGACCGATTGGAGCGGTCCGAACAGCGGACCCTACTAAATTATGGTAGGGTCCGCTGTGCGGACCGCAGCGGCTGGTGCTGCACCCAATCGCGCACCGCTCCAGTCCGCTCACGCGCTGCTGGCCACGGTCTTCAAATCGGCCCGCTGCCCTTCGTAGCTCTCGCTGAAGGCCAGCACCTTCGGATCGGGCTCGACGCCCCAGTTCTTGCAGGCTTGCAGGTAAATCGCCGGCCACCAGTTTTCGTGCTGGGTCAGGCCGCGGTCGCGCACTTCCTTCCAGTTGCTCAGGATTTTCGACCAGCACTGGTCGCCGTATTCCAGGGCCTTTTTCCACTCGCCGATCTGTGGGATGTACCACGCGCGGCCCAGCTGCGCGTGCAGCACCTCATCCGCCCAGTCGTAGTCCTGGATGGTGGCCATGAGTGGGTTGCCCGATTCCACGCCGAGTTCCCATTCGTAGCGCTTGCCGGTGCGCGTCATCAAGCCTTGTTCGATGAAGTAGAGGACTGCGTGCCGTTCGAGCGGCGTGCATTCGGTGTTCAGACGCATCGACCAGTTGTGCGTGATTCGCGCCTGCTTCCAGTATGACACCGTCGGCATCGGTACCGTAGATGCCCTCGTCGG
>JAEUIF010000742.1 GCA_016795185.1 Planctomycetia bacterium
GGCTGATCTTGCCTGCAACTGCGTGCAGCATGGTAAAAAGGTCGGAGCATTCTAGCCATTCTTGCTCCGTCACGGCTGATTGACCTCCCTCCTCGAGTCAATCCTGACGCCGCAGGAACGGCTCCAGGTGGCCTTTGAGCACCAGGTCGAGACGGCCTGTCGTGCGGCCGACGCGCAGGTCGCGGACGTAGGGCGACGGGGCCAGCACGTAGCGGCGGACGATGGGTGGCGGGGCCGTGGCGCTGGCCGTGGCGGCCCCTGATGCTTCGATGCGGGCGCGCAGCAGCGGCGTCAGGCGCTCGACCGCCTGGGCGCGGTTGCCGTCGGTCCAGGCGCGGACCGAGATCATCGTCGGCAGGTGCAAGAGCTGCACTTCGAGCTTTGGTTTTGGCAGCAGCCGGCCGCTGACGGCGGGGAGATTGTTCGTCTCGACACTGATCTCGGCGGCGGGAAACGGCGTCTCGTCGGCTGGGGCGGCCAGCACTTCCACGCGGACCACGTCGCGCTCGTGCCGTCGGCCGCCGGGGTCGCCCAGCTTCTGCGAGAAGTGATGCAGCCCTGCTTCCCCTTGCAGCAAGGTGAACGCGCCGGCCGCCGACATTTGCAGCGTGAGCGTGTCTTCCCAGGGCGTGCCCCCCTGGCGGTCGTCGAGCACGGCGGCTTCCAGGCCGTGGCGCTCCGCCAGCCCCTGGTACATGCGGCCCAGTGCGGCGACCGCGTCCAGGCCCGTGCCCTGCGGGGCGATGCGCGTCAGGCACAGGTAGGCGTCGGCCAGGTCGCGCGGGTCGCGGTAGGCCACTAGCGCGCCCAGGTGCTGGGCCTGCACGTCGAGCAGTTCCAGGCGACGGCGTATCTGGGTGGCGTCGCGTTCGGACAGACGGCGCTGGCGGGCGAAGTCGGCCTGTTCGTTCACGGCGCGCTGCATGGCGCTCAGCGACGCCAGCACGGCATCAAGCCGATAGATTTCGTCGTGGACCCGGCGCGCAGCGGCGGGTTCGTCGCGAAACGTCGCCCCGGCCGTGCGCGTGAGCAGTTCGGACTTGCGTGACGCCAGCCGCTGGGCCGCCGGCTTCAACCCGGCGACGCGCTCCGCCAGCGTTTCGATCTGCGCCTGCAAGGCGGCACGCGGCGCGGGCCGTGGCTCCAGGCTGCTCAGCCGCAGGGGCGTGGCGCGCTCGTCGTCCAGCGCGGGTCGCTCCAGGCCGTCGCCATCAGGCACCGCCGCCTCGATGCGCACCTCGCCGCCGCGCGTTACCAGCCGCAGCACGGAACCCGCCGCCACCTTGCCGGCGGCGATCGACCAGGCCAGCGGTTGCAGGATCAGCCGTTCCACCGTGCGTTTCAACGGGCGTGCGCCGAAGGTCTGCGAATAGCCCTCGCGCAGCAACTTGGCGATGACGGCGGGTTCCACGTCCACGGTCAGCCGGCGGCGGGCGATGCCGCTGCGCTCCAGCACCCTTGCCACTTCACGGCGGGCAATCTTCTCCGCCGTCTCCGCTTCCAGATGCCGGAAGGCGACGATGCGATCCAGCCGATTCAGAAACTCCGGCCGGAAGGTGCGGTCCAGTTCGCGCAGGGCCGAACCGTCGTCGCCGGGCACCACGCGCGTCTTGAAGCCGAACGGTCCTTCACCCGCTTCCTTCGAGCCGATGTTCGAGGTCAGGATGATGATGGTGCGGCGAAAGTCCGTGGTCCGTCCCTGGCGGTCGGTCAGCCGGCCAGCGTCGAAAATTTGCAGGCAGAGGTCGAAGACCGTGGGATGGGCCTTCTCGATCTCGTCGAGCAGCACCACGGAGAACGGCCGGTCGCGCACGGGCGCGGTCAAAAGACCCGGCGTGCTGCCGAAGCCCAGCAACCGTTCGTGTGCTTCGTAGGTGGCGAACTCGCTCATGTCGATGCGGATCAATCTGCCGGCATCGCCGAACAGCAACTCGGCCAGGGTGCGGGCCATCTCGGTCTTGCCGACACCCGTGGGACCAATGAAGAACAGCACGCCGAAGGGTTTGCCGGGATCGGTCAAGCCAGCCTTGATGAGCGCCACCAGATCGACGACGGCCTCGACGGCTTCGGGCTGGCCCATGACGCGCGCCTCGAAGAACGCCCGCAATCGGCCGCGTTCGAGCGGCACGTTGTCGTCGAGGAAATCGATGGGGATGCCAGTCGAGGTCGAAAGCGTGCGCAGCACGTCGCGTTCGCTGATCGGCGGGACAGCCGAGCTGACGGGAGCGGGCACCACGGTCAGGCCGCGTTCGCGCGACAGCGAGACGGTGACCGAGACGCTGACGGGCACACCGGCCGGTGCGTCGTTGCCGCTTTCCCAGGTGCGCTCTTGCAAGGTATCGCCGCGCAGCAAGCGGCGGAGCAAGCCGACCGAACGGCCGGGCTGGGCGATGCCGGGCAGGTAGTAGTCCGCCAGTTCGACCAGGCGGTCCAGGACGGCATCGGGCACGTTGGCTGCCGCTTCATCGCGCACGGCCCGCAGCACGGCCCGCGTCTGAGGCGTGCTGGCCTCGCGCACCTCGACGACGTGAAACAGCCGGCGCAACGAACCGACCGCGCCGAGTCCTGTGCGAAACGCTTCTGGCGTGGTTTCGCCGAGAATCACCACCTCGCCGCGCTCGATGTGCGGGGCGAGTGCCGTCGCCACGCTGCTGTCGCTGTGGGCCGAGCGGCCGGTTTCGGAGAGTTCTTCGAGGTTGGGGATGTAGAGCAACACGTGGCGGGGGTAGCGCACCGTTTGCACCAGGTTGCGCAGCCGGGTTTGCCATTCGCCGAGGTAAGTCGTGCCGGCGAGCAGGTCGGCGGGCGACACGCGCACCACCGTCCAGGGTTCCGGCTGCTCATGGCGCAACAGGTGGACGAGTTCGTAAACCAACGCAGTCTTACCCGCGCCGGGATCGCCGAGCAGGACCACGGCGCGCGGCGGCGCGCCGGACAGCACCTGCCGCACGGCATGACAGAGCGACTGCGCGCCGTGCGCGCGCGGCAGCCGACCGGCCTCCGCTTCTTCGGTCAGGATGGTGCCAAAGGTCCGCAACTTGTCCGGGTCGCTGTCGTGGGCGACGCGATGGCTCAGCCAGCTGCCGAGCCGGATGAAGCGGTCCATGCCCAGCATCGCGAGCCGTTGCAAGGCGGCTTCGAGGATCGGCAGCTTGGGCCGCACGGAAGCATCGGGCCAGCAGCCGCGCAGCTCCAGCTGGGATTCGACTGCTCCCGCACAGGCTTCCGCCACAGCACGCGTTTCATCCTGGGCCAGCGTCGTGACCAGGGCCGGCAGCACCGCGGCATGCGTGGCATGGAGCAGCACGCGGGCGATGGCCTGGCGTACCAGGTCGTCGTCCTCGCGAGTGATCTGCGCGGCCAGGGCGGCTTCGAGAGCGGGGCGGGAGCGCGCCGCCTGCACCGCCAGGTAGCGGATTTCGCTCTCCTCATCCTGAAACAACTGGGCGACGGCATTGTCGAAGCAGCCGGGCGCGGCGCGGCCCAGCGCTTCGGCCAGGGTACGGCGGACTTCGAGCGCCGTGTCCTTGACGAGCAACAACACCGCCTGTCCAGCGACAGCGTCCGCGCGCTGGACGGCCACGCGTGCCGCAGCCTGGCGCAGTACGGGCTGCGGTACGCGGGCCGCATCCAGAAGAAAGGCGGGCTCGGCGTCCGCCGCGGCGCGCAGGGCGTCCCCCAGTCGGGTCAACGCCTCAGCGCTGCCGGCCACAGCCTGGTCCACGAGTTCCTGGAATTGGGCGGTCATTGAGATTTGGATTGTAATCGAGGCGCAACGCGGACGCTATGAGAGGCGCTGACCAATCTACTTCAAGCGACGGCGAACCCGCTCAGTTTACGCAATTCGGGAGAGCGAAACGCGAGGACAATCCGTTCCCTCGGCACTCCGGCGGCCACGAGTTCATTGCCGATGCCCGCTTCAGTGCCGTCGCGCTGTATCCAGAACTTGCCGTCGATGATGTCCACATGCACCAGGCAGCCATGCACGCGCCGCTCGTTGTCGCGCCCGACCAGCATCAGCAAGTAACGGCCGTGCTCATCGTCGAAGACTGGTTCGACCCGAATTTCACCGTAGGCGAAAGGCACGCGCGTGTGCTCAGTCAAGATGCGACGGATCAACTGGATATCTGGCGTTACTCGATCCATTGCAGAATCACCTCGACTTGGGCGTCGAAGACGAGCAGCGGGATGCGGTAGTCCTCGACAATCAACCGCCCCACAGGGCCCTCGAAAACTTCCAAGAAGATTCGCGATGAATGGCCAGGTAAAGCCGGCGTTCGGGTTCGTTGCGTTGCAGCACGGAATGATAGAGGCAGTATTGACCCAGCGCGTTTTGCAGGTCGTTGATTTCGGACGGGCTCACGAAGCTCTTCAACTCGACCGCAATCTTGCGGCCTTCCTTCTCAGCCGTCAACAGGCGTTCCGCGCCGAGATCGACGTACATATCCTTGCCGCCCCAGGCCAGGCGCAGCGGATCGTGTGTGATGGTCCAGCCGTCCTTGACGAGTGCATGCTTGAGCGCATCATGATGGAGGTCGCGTGCGGACATGATTTGTCCCGGAGTGGTCGCTGAGCGAGGCAGCGCGTTGCGTTCCTTCATTGTACGGGCGTAGTGCGCCGCTGCCATCACTCTCCACGAATCGACAGTCCGTTTCGGTGCTGGGACGCCGCATCATCGTCCGAGCCGCCCTCCTGCAAGTCGCGCAATGCCGAGAGGGCCAGTTCGCGCAGTTCGGCGTCGTCCGCGAGATAACTTGCCACCCGGCGTTCCGCGTCGGGAAGGACGTACAGCAGGGTGGTCAGCACGCTGTCGAGCAGAGCGTGGTCGCAGTCGACCAGCGCCGGGCCGAGGGTGTTGAGGAGGTGCGGCACGGCGGCCTTCGCGGGCGGGCCGTACTGACGCAGCGCCGTGACCACTGCTTCCAGCACCGTCGGGCTGTTGCCGCGCAGCGACGCGATTAGCTCGGGGATGTCTCTTTCGGCATCGGCGTGCAGGCGCCCCAGCGCGTAGGCGGCGCATTTGCGCGTGGCCGGGGCCGGGTGCCAGAGCAGGCCGCGCAGGTCCGGCGCGGCGACCGCGGCGGCCGGGCCGAGAGCGGCCAGGGCCAGCGCGGCTTCGCCTGGCATCTCGGGGTCGCGGTCCTGCAAGCAGCGGATCATCGCCGGCACTGCCTCCGCCGCCGCCGGCCCCAGAGGCTTCAAATCCCACAGGGCCGCCATGCGGCATGACGCTGAAGGGCTCGCTAGCCGTGCCGTGAGTTCGGCTACCGATAGTGGCTTGCCCACGTGGCGGATCGTGTCGGGGTGAAACAGCGTATCGCCCGACTTTTCCAGAAAACGCCGCCCGGCCAGCAGGGCATTGGCGGCGTCGAGGCGCAGTTGTTTGATCCAGTCCGGCACATCCTCGCGCCGCATGTAAATGAACAGGGCGAACGCATAGCCGAAGATGCGCGCCGGCAGGTAGCCTTGCCGCCCCATTTGCCAGTAGCTGAGTTGCCCATCGGTCCAGTATTTCTCGTGCATCACGGAATTCGCCGCGAAGATGCCCAGGCCGAGGTATGCGGGCAGCAGGTCCGTGATCCATTCGTGATCGGGCAGATCGGCCGTCAGCAGGCCGCCGCCGAGCAGGATTTCGTGCGCCAGTTCGTGGGCCAACGTTGCCGTCAGGTTTTCGGGCTTGTGCAGCTGCGATTGCTTCACGCGAATAAACGGCTGCGCGCCGCCGTGGTAATAGCCCGCTGCTTCGGGCATGGTTTCATCGGGCGCGATCACCAGTTGCAGCTTGCCGGCCTCCAGGCCCATCACGTCGCAGAGTTGCTTCATGATGCGGCGGGCGTCGTCCTCCGCGCCGCGATACTCCTCGGGGAAATACTCGTCGGTGGGCAGGATGACTTCGGCTTGGAGCAAGCGGTCCAGGCCGAGCTTTTCGGCCAGCCAGCCCATGCGCCATTCGGTTCAGGTCTTTTCGTAAGTGCCCAGCGGGCACTTCGGAGCGAACCAACCCAACATCGGCGACTCCGTTTCAGGGTGCGGGCTTGTAATCCGGGTTCGGCCCCGGAATCCGCGCATTGACCTTCTTGCGCCACTCGCCCAATTCCTTGTAGAGTTCTTTCACGTCGTCCTTGAGCCGGGCTGCTAGGTCGTTCTGCTCGCCGGGGTCTTCCCGCAAGCTGTACAGTTCGGTTTTGCCGTCCTCGAAGAACTCGATCAGCTTGAAGTCGCCGTCGAAAATGGCGCCGCCGGGCTTGCCGCCCTGGTTGGAGTAGTGCGGATAGTGCCAGTACAGCGACCGCGCGGCCAACGGTTC
>JAEUIF010000753.1 GCA_016795185.1 Planctomycetia bacterium
GGATCACGTCGAAACCTCGGCTCGCCAGGAGTTCGTACAGGGGAATCCAGTAGACCCCCGTCGATTCCATCGCCACGGTCGTCACGCCACACGCCTTCAGCCACGCGGCGAGCGCTTCCAGGTCGGCCGTGTTCGCGCCGAACTTCCGGACGCCCGCCGGCAGTTTCCCGTCCGGATTGACGAAACCCGCTGGCACGTCCTCGACCGGCACGGCGACAAAGTGGACCGCCGCATGCACGTCGATGCCGGCCGCGTGCCGCTGCGTGATCGCCAAATCGCTGCGGTCACTGGGACGAAACTTCTTCCCTGCTTGCGGTGTCATGGCACTCTCCACTGGTGCAGATACGCAGGTGGAACAATGCCGCGGGAGCGGGAGCGCGGGAATGCGAAGCAGTCTCCCAAACGGGGACATCCGCCGCTTGCGCGGCAGCGCCACCAACGAGGTTGTCGCAAGCTCCCGGGACCAGGCTCACTTACGGGTATAAAACACCATGGAACGGCCGGCCACTTCAACCCGCGGCCTGGACAGGATAAACTATCAGGGCCGCTGGAGGGAAGGATCCCCGAGCCCAAATACCGGCTTTGAGGTCATCGTGCCGGGGCGTCAGGGCTGCCGCGCTATGCGCGACGTAATCTCGCTTGCGGGAGCGCCAACCTCCATTGGGACCTCCCTCCGCGGCTTTGCCGTTCCTTCCCGTGGTGCCGCCGCCAAGCGGCGTAAGCCGTTCACTTGTCCTGTCGTTCTCCTGGAGTTCAGGATATTCTGGCTCGGACCATTTCGCGCGTGGCTGTTGGAGCGTGCGCGGCCAGGGCTTCGTCAGGCCGCTGGAGGGCGGTACAACTCTTGCTATTTGGCCCCTGGCAGCGGGGCAAGCGGTGGCGCGTGCTTCGTCGGCTGCGGTCCATAGAACGAACCGTGTGTCTCCTGGAGACGGCGTCAAGATTGATCGGAATATGGAACAGGTTGAGAACTGCTTATGGACCCGCGTAGCCGGGAAGCGCCGCCCGCCCTCAAGGCAGACCACACGCCGATGGCAATTCGCGCGCGCCTGCAAGCCGGGCCGCAGCACAGCTACCTCCGCGATTTCGTCTATGGCGCTATCGATGGCACTGTGACTACCTTCGCGGTGGTGGCGGGGGTCGCCGGCGCCGAACTGTCGGGCGGCGTGGTCATCGTGCTGGGCACGGCGAACCTGATCGCCGACGGCTTCAGTATGGCGATCAGCAACTACCTGGCCACCCGCGCGGACCAGCAACTGCGCGAACGCGCCCGCCGCACCGAGGAAATGCACGTTGCCGTGCTGCCCGAGGGCGAGCGTGAAGAGATCCGCCAGATTTTCGCGTCCAAGGGCTTTCAGGGCGAGGACCTGGAACGGGTGGTGGCGGTCATTACCTCCGACCGCAACCAGTGGGTGGACACGATGCTCCGTGAGGAGTTGGGTCTGGTGCTGGAAGGGCCGTCGCCCTGGCGGGCGGCGGTGGCGACGTTCGCCGCGTTTGTGCTGGTCGGACTGTTGCCCTTGCTGGCATTCCTCTACACCGCGTTCGTTCCCGGCGGCCTGACGGCCCCGTTCCTGTGGAGCAGCCTGATCACCGGGGCGGCGTTCTTCGTTGTCGGCGCGCTCAAGGGCCGTTACGTCGAGCACTCCTGGCACCTGGCGGGACTGGAGACGCTGGCCATCGGCGGTAGCGCGGCCCTGCTGTCCTACCTGGTCGGAATGTTGCTGAAGAGCCTAGTCGGCATGGCGTAAGTCCAGCCACCTCAATTTGCCGGTGATTGCTATTCGGTCCGATGACGCAGCTGTGTAGAACTGCAAGACAATCGAGCCAACTTGGCCGTTGGTCCAACATTCACGTCAGCGCGCGGCAATCAGTTTGCATTGGGTTCCGTCTGAATCCATAATTGATTGGACTGA
>JAEUIF010000864.1 GCA_016795185.1 Planctomycetia bacterium
TTCACAATTTTTTTTGTTGGGGGGGGTTGGGGGCTCCGCCCCCCCCCCCCCCGCCCGCGCCCCAAACCCCACCGGGGTTGGGGGGGTCTCGGCTTTTCCGCTCGACCCACCCTACGACCATCAATCATGCCCACCTCATCCCACTTCGACGAAGCGACGCTGAAGCGCCTGGCCGCCGCTGGCCTGGACCCGGCGAAGCTGCCCCGGCACATCGCCATCATCATGGATGGCAACGGCCGCTGGGCGGGCCGGCAGGGGTTGCCGCGCGTCGAAGGGCATGCCCGCGGCGTCACCAGCGTGCGCCGGACTATCGAGGAGTGCTGCCGGCTGGGCATCGGCCAGTTGACGCTCTACTGCCTGAGCGTCGAGAACTGGAAACGCCCGCAGACCGAACTCGACTTTTTGATGCTCCTGCTCCACAAGTACCTGATCGACGAACGCGCCGAGATCATGGAGCAGAACATCCGCTTCACGACCATCGGCCGGCGCGAAGGGCTGTCGCCCGAGGTGCTGACGGAGCTGGAAGAAAACATCCGCGTCAGCGCTAATAACACCGGCATGGTGCTCTGCCTGGCGATTAACTACGGCGGACGCACGGAAATCGCCGATGCCATGCGCCAGCTCGCCGTCGAGGTGAAAGCGGGCAAACTCGACCCCGACGCCATTGACGAAACCACGGTCAGCAATGCCCTCTACACGGCAGGGATGCCCGACCCCGACCTGCTGATCCGCACGGCGGGTGAGATGCGCGTCAGCAACTATCTGCTCTGGCAAATCTCCTACGCCGAATTGTGGGTTACCGAAAAGTTCTGGCCGGAGTTCGACGAACCTACCCTGCATCAGGCGTTGCACGACTATGCCAGACGCGAGCGCCGCTTTGGGGGGCTGACATAGGGCCTGAATCGCGATCCAAAACAGAAGTGAATTGCGGGCAGCCAGCTGTTCGGTCAATGAACGCGATAGGAGAATTACGAATGAATCCACAACTGGGTCACGCCATTGTGGCACCATTGCTGCTGTTCGCCATGCTCCTGGCCTTGAGCGGTTGCGCAGGCGGAGAATCAACGCCAATGATTCAGGGAGATCCGAAGTCGATGGAGCTCACCCCAGAGGAAAAGCGGGCCGAGGAACGCGACAAGCAGTTTGTTGAAATGGTCAAGCAGTTCAACCAGGGCAAACCAGATCCTGGCTTGCCGCCAGGTGCAATTCCCGTCAGCGGTTTGGAAGCCTGGGCTTCACTCGGTAACGTTGGAAAGGTGAAGCTGGAACTTCAAAAGGGCGCGGATATCAACGCCAAGTTCGCGAACGGGGCTACGGCGCTGCATGAGGCAGCTCTGAACGGTCATGTCGAGTTGGTGCGTTTCTTGTTAGCCAACGGCGCGGATCGCACCCTGACAGATGGTGTCGGCGCAACGCCGCTTGAGTTAGCTCGGAAGGCAGGACAGGACGAGATTGTGAAGTTGCTGGAGTCGAAGTGAACACCAAGAGGGCGAACCATTTGGGTAGCAGACGGTGGCTGCGGTTCTGGTTTTCACGGCACCGTAGCTCTCGGCGCGGCCGCCGGTGTTGAATTGGGTCGTTATCTGACAGCTTAACGCTGCTAGCTACTTGGCGAAACGCACCCGACTGCATCTTGGACCGAGGACCCCATGCTCAGAACCCGCCTCTGGATGGGTGCCATCCTCATCGCCCTGGCGGTCGGCGTGCTGCTCGTCGATCAGCGCTTCGCGCCGTGCTACCCCTTCCTGCTGGTCCTGGTGCTGGGGCTGGGCCTGCTCGGCTGCCATGAGTTGTTGCACCTGCTCGGCCCCGAACGCCGGCTGCCCGCCCGGCTCTGCTATCTCTCGGTAGCGTGCCTGGTGCTCGTCAACTGGGTTGCTCATCTCTGGCCGCTCGCGGCTTTGCCCGACCCCTGGTCCTGGATCGCCGGCGTCTTCGCGGCGGTCATCCTGGCGGCTTTCCTCACGGAAATGTCGGTCTTCGAGGAACCGGGGCAATCGGTGATGCGGGTGTCCCTGACCATCTGGATCGCCGCCTATCTCGGCCTGCTTTCCTGCTTCCTGGTGCAACTCCGCTGGCTGCCCGACCCCGATGCCGTGCAGCGTGGCTCGCTGGCCCTGGCGCTGACGATCTTCGTGCCCAAGATGGGCGACACGGGGGCCTACTTCACGGGTCGGCTACTCGGCCGGCACCCGATGTCGCCGGTGCTCAGCCCGAAGAAGACCTGGGAAGGGGCAGCGGGCGGCATGACGCTCGCCGTGGTGACGACCATTCTCATCAACCGCCTGGGGCCGGCGCTAACGGGCGGCTTGCCGGTCGAGATCGGTTTCGGCCTGACGGTCGGCCTGGCGGGCCTGCTCGGCGACCTGGCGGAATCGCTCGTCAAGCGCGACTGCCAGAAGAAAGACGCCTCGCAAATCATGCCCGGCTTCGGCGGCGTCCTGGACGTCATCGACGCCCTGCTCTTCGCCGCGCCAGTGGCCTATCTGTGGTTTGTCTGGGCGGTGTGAAAACGTGCCAAGCCGGCAAGCGGCTAAGAATGGGCAATTTGGCACGAACCTTGCTCCCAGCGCTCTGGTCTTTCCTGAATCGTCTTGTTATAGACCCTCCCGCTGTACGGAATGGAAGGACCGCATGAGCGACGCCAGCGTTAGCCTGACTTTGGACAGCCGCGACGAAGCCACGCTGCTGTTCGGTAGCCGCGATCAGCACTTGCGCATGATCCGCGACGCGCTCGGCGTCCGCCTCATCGCGCGCGGCGACACCATTCAGATCGAGGGCGACCCCGAACAGGTCAACCGGGCCGAACGGGTGTTTGTCCAGCTCCGCCAGATGCTGCGCAAGCAAGGTAAGCTGAGCATCGAGGAGATTCGCACCGTCATCGAGGTGGTGCAAGCCGGGGCGGATGTGCCGGCGGCGGGCGAGAACGTGGCCCTGGCGGACTTTGGCCGCTACCTCCGGCCGCGCACCGACGGCCAGGCCCGCTACGTCCGTGCCATGCGCGACCACGACCTGACCGTCTGCGTCGGGCCGGGCGGCACCGGCAAGACCTTTCTGGCCGTGGGCATGGCGGTGAGTCTGCTCCGGCAGGGCAAGGTCAAGCGCATCGTCCTGGTCCGGCCCGCGGTCGAAGCAGGCGAGCGCCTCGGCTTCCTGCCGGGCGACATCGTCGCCAAGATCAACCCGTATCTCCGCCCGCTGTTCGACGCCCTGCACGACATGATGGACGTCGAGCAGGTCAAGCGCTACATGGAGAACGACATCATCGAGATTGTGCCCCTGGCTTTTATGAGGGGCCGGACGTTGAATCAAGCCGTCATCATTCTCGACGAAGGCCAGAACACCACGGTGCCGCAGATGAAGATGTTCCTGACCCGCATGGGCCAGGGCTCGAAGATCATCGTCACCGGCGACGTGACGCAGGTCGATTTGCCCAAGCAGACGCGCAGCGGGCTGGCCGATGCCTTGGTCCGCCTCCGCGACGTGGAACGCATCGCCATCCTGCACCTGACGGAAGACGACATCGTCCGCCATCCGCTGGTGCAGCAGATCGTACGGGCTTACGAGGACGACAAGCCCCGGAAGAAGAAGGAGTGACAAGGTGACAAGGTGACAAGGTGACAAGGTGATAAGGCAAGCGGCCAGGTCCATCCTGCGCTGTCGCCTTGTCGCCTTGTCACCTTGTCACCTTGTCACCGAGACGTATGTTCGGTCCCACCAAGAAGACCACGCGGCTGGCGCAATGGAATGAACAGCAGGGCGCGGCGAACCATGCCGGCTCGTGGTGGCGCGTCTGGCAGCATCCGGCGCTGCACCGCTGCGGCATGGTGCTGCTCAGTACCGCCGCCGTGGCGCTGCTCGTCTGCGCCTGGGGGCCGCCCATGCCCTACCGCGTCGGCGAGGTCTATCCGAGCGATCTACGGGTGCGCGTCTACTTCGAGGTCGTCAACCAGCCGCAGACCGAATGGCGGCGCGAGGAAGCCGTCGAAAGCTTGCCCGCCCGCCAGGGCGGCGACCCGCTGGTGCGCGAGGAAGCCCGGCGGGCGGTCGCGCCCGTGATCGAGAAGTATCCGCCCGGCATGCCCCTGGTGCGCCGGGGCGAGCCGATCACCGAACGGCAAATGACGCTCTTGCAGGAAGAACATCGGGCCTATTTGCGCAGCCTGAGCACCGCGGACCTCGCCCGCCGGTCAGCGGCGCTGTTCCTCATCATCGCCTTGCTGGTGTCCATCGTCGTCCTGTACGTGGCGCGCTTTCAGCCGGCGCTGGCGCAGAGCGGTCCCAAGATCGTCAGTATCTGCGTGCTGGTGGTCAGCGCCCTGGCGCTGGCCCTGCTGCTGAGCCGGCCGCCCTGGCAGGCGTCGCTGGTGCCGCTCGCCGTCACCGCGATGGTGCTGACCATCGCCTACAACGCGCCGTTCGCCCTGCTCATGTCCTTCAGCATGACGCTCATCATGACCGTGGCCCTGGGCACTGGCCTGCCGCACCTGCTCATCATGATGGGCGGCCTGGCCACCGCGGTCATGCTGCTGCCCGACATCCGCCGCCGCAGCCGGTTGGTCGAAGTCGGCTTCGGCGCGGGCCTGGGCTTCCTGGCCATGACCTGGGCAACCGGCCTGCTCTCGAATCAAACCATTCGCATGATGCTCACCGACGGCGGGCGCAACCTGATCTGGGGCGTGCTGGCCGGCTACATCCTGGCAGGCAGCCTGCCGCTGGTCGAGCGCGTCTTCGGCATCGTCACCGATATCACCCTGCTCAAGCTGGCGGATGGCTCGCACCCGCTGCTGCAAGAACTGGTCCGCCGCGCGCCGGGCACTTACATCCACAGCATCACGGTGGCCACGCTGGCGGAGTCCGCCGCCAAGGCCATCGGCGCCAACGGCGTGCTGGCCCGCGTCGGCAGCTACTTCCACGACATCGGCAAGATGCTCAAGCCGCACTACTTCGTCGAGAACCAGGACGGTGAGAACCGCCACGATTACCTGGAACCGGCCCTGAGCACGCTCATCATCATCGGGCACGTCAAGGATGGCCTGGAACTGGCCGAGCAATACAAGCTGCCACGACCGATCGTCGAGTTCATTCAGCAGCACCACGGCACCACGCTGGTCGAGTACTTCTACCGCGAAGCGATGCGCATTCAGGAAGAGAACGGCCACGGAGCCACCGACCTGGAAGCGTCGTTCCGCTACCCCGGCCCGAAGCCGCAGAACCGCGAGAACGGCATCGTCATGTTGGCCGACGCGGTGGAAAGCGCCAGCCGGGCGCTGCGCGAACCCGCACCGTCCAGCCTGCGCAAACTCGTTCACGACATGCTGATGAAAAGACTGCTCGACGGACAGTTCGAGGAAAGCCGGCTGACACTGACCGAATTGCACCTGATCGAAGAGAGTTTGTGCAAGAGCTTGATCGCTCTCTATCACTCGCGCATTCGCTATCCGGATGCGAAGGAGAAGAAGGCGGCGGCTTGAGATTTTGGGAGGGGAGAAAAAAAAGGAGATCGAGAAACTTGGACCCGAAACTGTCGCCCACTCAGCCTCGAATCCGGTTTGTTTCTCGATCTCATCAGTGAGAGAGCGACTTGCATCACCCTCATACTCATTCTTAGCACGACCCCTCGCAAAGGCAAGCGAATTTTACATTTTCACCGCCGCCGCTGGCGGTTTGGCGGCTTGCCTGGTGCGAAGTCGTGAGCGGCCAGAGCGCCAAGGATAAGCTGCCGCGGCCGCCTGCAAAACCTTCACGCCACGCGAAACCAGGATGGCGGTCCCGGTCAGCTTCATCCGTTCGTAATGCCCGGCCTCCCGCGCTCCTGCAACTCTTCAAGGAACGCCTCGCGATTATCAGGCGTACCGAGCACCGCGATACGGAACATTCTGGGCGGTGCCGCCGCCGGCTCTCGCGGCAATTCGAGGCGGACGTACTGGCCGCAATCGGCGAGTGCATTGCGCACTCCTGGGTTCTTGCACGAGTGCCACGCCGCATGAATCACGGATAACACCAGTGCCGACACCACTGGCCGGTACGGGTTGCAAGCGAACTGCCTTACTCCAGCGTCGTCAAGTAAACAGCAATTCACGGGCATTCCATCGATGCACACCATGCGGCCATCTGGAGCTTGGTCAGCGGCGAATGCTGTTGAGAAATCCGAATACATTCGCTGGGCGTCCAGTGCCGCAAGAAAAGTCCGCTCACGGAAAGTCGGCAGCACGCAAGGGACGCTTTGCCTCCAAAAGCTTTCGGCAAGAGCGACTACCGACAACTCGCCGTCATTCCCGGCCACCGTAACGCAGACCTCCGGATGGAACGATGGTTTCAGGACCAACCGCAGTGTGGGCGGTGCCCAGGTAGGCTCGATAAACCCTGGCCTACCCATCGAGCTGCAAATTGCGTCAGGGGTGTACTGGTCCAAGTTCATTGAGCGCTCCAAAGGGCATAACACGGACTCATTCCGCCTTGGGTTTCGCCGGTGCCTCGACATAGCCCGCCAGGTCGCGCACGATCCTGCTCGCATCCGCCTCGGAAATCACGAAGACATCGCTGCGGTTGCCGTCCAGCACGCGGGCATAGTGACGCTTGGAATCGCCTGCCCGTGCGCCGATGGCCAGCTGACGTTTTGCTCCCGAGCGCGTGCGCAACTCCACGGTGAGGTACGCTGGCTCCAGGCCGTAGAGCTTGAAGTCGGCGTCCTTGTCCACGATGAAACGTTCCGCCCGCAGGTTCGCGAGGGTGACTAGCGTCTCGCTGACGCGCAGCGGGTTGACCTTCGCCTCGGGCTTCCCGGCGACCTGCCAGGCTTCGTTGACCTTCTCCAGCGTGAAGGGCTTGCGTTCCGGATCGCCGCCAGGCGCGCCATAGTCCACGCGCTCCACCTGGGCGGCATCGATGGCTTCGCCCAGCGACCGGCCGCGGAACTCGCCCAGCACCTGGGCCGTCAGCTTCGGGTCGAGCAGGAAGACCACATCGCCGCTGGCCAGCTTGGCGTAGACGCGGCCCGGTTCGCCGGTGCGGGTCTTCTCCCGGTCGCCGATCAGCAGCGACAGCACTTCCTTGTCGCCGTTCAGGAAGCGCCAGCGGGCTTCGGGCCGCTCCAGGCCGTAGGGCTTCAGGTCCTCGGGCTTGTCCATGATGAGTTCATCGGCGCGGAGCTTGGCGAAGGCGTTGATGAACTCGTCGAGTTCGTTCTGGTCGGCGGGCGCGTCGAGCGGTTCGACCAGCTTCCAGTTGCCATCGACGCGGGCGAACGTCGCCTTGCGCGGGCCGCGCTCCAGCTGCAAGCGGTCGGCATCGACGAACTTGGCGATGCTCCGTTCGCGGAAGGCGATGGGCTTGGCCACCAGCAGCCGGACCAGCGCGCCGGGCAGCACGCCGACCTTGTCGCCGCCTTCGACCAGGGCGAAGCGGTCGCCCGCCGTCTGCGGCCCCATGTCCGCCACCTCGCCAATCTTCAGGACCACGTCCTTCTTGCCTTCACCATCACCTTGGCGCAGCGTGATGATGGCCGCCGGGTCATCCAGGCCGAACATCTTCACGTCCTTGGCCGGATAGGCCGCGATGCGCGTCGCCCGTAGCCGGCCCAGTTGCTGCAACAGCCGGTCGAGCGCTGGGCCGTCGGCGAGCTGCGCTTCCGGCTTGACGATGCGCCACTGGTCACCGGTCTTCGTGATCTCCAGTTCCTGGTCGCCCATCTTGCGCAGCAGCGCGCTGACGGCCTTGCCGTCGAGGTCGAGCAGCGTGCGATCCACGAGATCGAGCGTCGTCCAGTTCAGGTCCTCGACATAGGCCCGGTCCAGCACGAAGACGCCGGGCCGGTCGTCGAGCTTCGCGTAGCGTTGCTGCGGGCTGCCTTCTACCGGGCCGCCGAGCGCCAGGGCGTGCGTCGTCGACTTGTCCTTGGGGTCGGCCGGCTTCAGGGCCACTGTCACCGTGAAGGCCGGCTTCTCCAGGCCGTACTTCGCCCAGTCTACTTTGGCCCCGTACGCGGCGAAACGGTCGGCGCGGAGCAGCGCCCAGACACCCGCGATGGACTCCGCCTTGCGGCGATCCGGCGTAAACTTGAGTTCCCCTGCCGTGGCTTGCCAGCCGTTATCCTTGCGTTCGAGCACCACGGTCCCTTGCGGCCCGACGCCGCGCAGTTGCTCCAGGCCCTTGATGTCCAGCGAGAGCAACTGACGGTCGAGCAGGTCGAGGGCGCTGCGGTCCACGGTCTCGAAGACCTGTTCGGGCAGGATGAAAACGGCGTCGCTGTCCGCCAGCTTGGCGTAGTACGCCGGCGGCTCTTGCTGAGCGACCGGGTTACCGAGCAGCAGCACCCGTTCCTTCGCCTTGTCCTTGGCGTCTTCCGGCGCGGCTTCGCGCAGGGTCACGACCACGCGCGGCTTGTCGAGGCCGGTGTCCTTCACATCCTTGACATGGTGGGCGGCGAACTTGTCCGCCTTGAGGCGCGCCAGTGGCGCGAGGATGCCTTCCGCTTCCTCCTTGCGCACGGTGGCATCGAAGGGGCCGGTCAGCTTCCAGGCAGCCAGTTCGCGCTGGAGGGTATACTCCGGCTCTTCGCCCTTCTTGATCCTGACGGCGGCGATGTCGCCGGGCGATAGCTGCCAGAGCTGCGTCGGCCGCAGCGCCAGCGACGGTTGATCGAGTTGATCGCGCACCGCCTTGTCGACGACGAAGACGCGCGGCACACCTGCCAGCCGGGCGAAGTATTCCGGTTTGCCGTCGCGCTGCTTGCCGACTTGCAGCGTCAGCGGCTTGGCGTCGCCGCCCGGTTGCAGCGTGACCGAGAGCGCCGGCTTGGCCAGCCCATAGAGTTTTTCCAGGTCTTCGTCCTTGGGCGTGTCCGTGACGTACTCGACGACGTTCAGGTCTTTCAGGTCGTCGGCCAGTTTGCGGGCCTTCTCGGCGTCCGCTTCCGCCGCGACCGGCGCAGTCAGGTTCCACTTGCCGTCGGTCAGCTTCAGGGCGTACTTTTCGTCGCCGCGCTGGACCTCGATCTGCTCGATGGGCTTGCCGGCCAGGTCGAAGACGCTGCGCCCGCGATAGGCCAGGGCCGGCCGTTCGACCAGCTTCAGTAGGTCATCGGCCACGGCATTGATGCGCGGCCAGTCATCGACCGTGAGGTACAGCTTCTTCTGGTCGCCCGCATGTTTGCCGACCTGGAACTTGAGGACGCGGGTCTTCTTCTCCTTCTCGCCGTCGGGCTTCTTGGTCTCTTCCTCGATGGTCAAGGCCACGGTGCCGGCCGGCGGTTCCAGCTCGTATTCCTTGGCCGCGCCCTTGTCGATAACGTCCACGCCCTTGGCCTCGGCCTGCGCCAGCTTGTCGAGCAGCTCGTTGACCTTGCTGCTCTCCGCATCGGTATCGACGGGCTTCTCCAGGCGGAACTTGCCGTCCTTCTTGACCAGCACCAGGTCCACGTCCTTGTACTTCAGTTCCACGCGCTGCACATCGCCGGTCTGGAAGCGGGCCAGCCGGCTGTCGCGCAGGGCCTCCAGCCCGGCGAAGATGTCTTTCAGCTTCTCTTCCTTGATCTCAAAGACCTGGTCGTTGCCTGCGAGCTTGGCGTAGCGGAACTTATCGACCACCGTATCCATGCCAGGCGGCATGGGCGGACCGAAGGGCATCTGCGGCCGGGGCACGCGCCGTTCGGCTGTGCGCGGCGATTCCTTGCCGATGAGCAGCGTCACCGTCTGGCCGTCGGGCCGCGTCACGCTCAGGGTCTGTTCCGGCTTATCGAGTCCGTATTCCGCGAGGTTTTTCGGCTTGGCCACGAAATGCTCGGCCCAGATATCGGGCACCGCGCCGAGCAACGTTTGCAGCTTCTCCGGATCGGGCCGGTCGCGCACCGGCTCCTTGAGCTCCCAATCTTTGTCCTGGCGCGTCAGCGCGATGGTGCCTGCCGGACTCTTGGTCGCCACGGCCTGGGCGGTCAGTTTCTCGACCTTCTCCTGCGAGTCCGGGGCCTTGGCGACGCGCTCGCTGGGGAACAGGCGGCGCTGCTGATAGTATTCGAGCGGCCGGTCCAAAAGAGCGATGACGCCCGGCGACAGTCGCACCGCTTCGGGCAGATCGCGGAACTCCTTGCCGTCCTGTTCCGCGAGCCGCAGGTAGACAGCGCGGGCGAAGCGGTCCTCCTGGCCGGGCTCCTCGGCGAAGGTCAGGCGAAAGTCCTTCTTGTTGCCCTGCTCGTCCTGGGTTTGCAGCAGCACCGTCGCAGCAGGCTTATTGAGGCCCGTGGCGGTCAGTTCCTCGACCTGCTGGATCGGCACGGCGGCGAAGCGGGTGCGCAGGCCGGTGAGCAGCGTCACCAGTTCTTGCACGGCTTGCGGCCGGGTCAGCCACTTGCCGGGCAGCGACCACTCGCCCTTCGGCCCGCCCTCGCGCACCAGCACGAGTTGCCGGTCGGGCAGGCGCACTTCGATGCGCCGCAGTTTGTCTGGCGTCAGTTCCTTTTCCAGGATGACGGCAGTCGTGGATTCGACCGGCGCGGCCTGGCGCGCGGGCAGCCCGACCCAGTGAGGCAACGTCGGCGAGGCCACGATCCAGACCATCAAAGCAGCGAGCAGAACCAGAAGGACAAGGGTGGTCTTCAGGTTCATGGTGGATTCTCCGGATGGCAAACTCGGTCATGATCCAAGGCGAGCCGCCGGGTTTAGCCCGGCGGTACGGCATCCTACGATTCGCCGCGTGACTGCACGGTGACCGCATATCGCCGGCGCTGCGGCGGCGGCGATAAACCCCGCCGCTCGCTGGTTTCGACGGTGACGTTTCTATCGCTGCCCGCGCACCAGCCACACGACCATACCCAGGAACAGGAACACGCCGGGGAGGTTCAGCAGCGCGCCCCAGCGCCACAGTTCGCGATCGCGCTTGCTCAGCTCGACGCGCGGGTACTGCCAGGTGTCTCCGGCCTGAACGATGTGGTCGTCGCGGCCGAGCAGCCAGTTGCAGACGTCGAGCAGCAGCTTTTCCTTGGCCGGCGACAGGTCTTCGCCGACGAATAGATGCCCGTGGCCGATGGCGGCGACGCGCACCTTGTCGGGATGCGTGCCGGCCTCGCCGCTGAACCAACTGGCCGGCAAGCGCGGCTCGGCCGCCACGCCGATCGATTGCCGGCCGTGCCGCTTCTCGTCGCGCGTGCCTCGATTCGGGTCGTTCGGCTTGGGCTCCTCGAAGCGCGGTCCGCGGTCGTCGCTGGGGAACGGTTGGTCCTCGTTCCAGGCGGCCGAGTTGGTCGTCATGAAGGTGGCGGCGTGTACGGGCTGCGATTGCGTCCAGGCCAGGGCGAAGGCCCAGTTCGCCGGCAGCGGATTGACCGAAAGCGCCGGCGGCAGGGCGAGCAGCGTGGCGTTGGCCGGCTCGAAGTAGACCGGCCGCGGATGCCGCAGCCGCAGGTCCAGGCTCTTACCCGCGCCGCGTTCGGCCAGGTACATACTGGAGCGCAGCGGGTTAGGCTTCAGCGCCGACCCGGACAGCCACGCCGGCGGCCAGCGGTCGCCCGCCTTCCAGTCGAACTCGACCGGCGGCACTTCCACGTTCGCGCCCAGTACCTGCTCGCTATTGCGCTCCTGGCCGGCAAATGAGGCCGCCTCGACATCGTAAAGCACCACGGAGTTGCCGAATTGCAGACCCAGCTCACCCAGCAGTTTCTCCAGATTGTCCGCGCCGCCCGCGTCCGGCGGCCGTGCGCCGGGCTGCGCTTCCACGCTCGGCCCCAGGCAGGCCAGCACTGGTTTGCCCGCTTTCAGGAACTGCTTGATCGCCTCGACCTGGGCATCTTCCAGCTGGTGGATGCGGTTGGAAAAGACCTCGCCCAGGTTCATGTTGCGGTAGGTCATGCGCGGGATGATGAGCAGGTCGCAGTCGGCCAGCAGGCGGTTCATCTTGCCTTGCAGGTCGGACATGCGCTGCATCTCGGCCACGTCGTCGACCTGGATGGCCGCCAGTTCCTTGGCCTTCGTGTCGCGTCGCGCCGTGAAATCATTGATCGCTTCCTGCTGTTCGGCCAGCACCTCGTTCAACTCTTCCAGTTGCAACTGCTTCATTTGCGGGGTGATTTCCCGCACCTGTAGCCGGCGGGCGTACTTCTCGTTCAGCTCTGGGAGGGGCAGCTTCTCAAAATCGTTCTTGATGTCCAGGTTGCGCTTGCGGAACGACTCGATGGTCTGCAAGTTGCGGTTGAGAATGGCCAACTCGCTCGACAGCCGGTCGTAGCGGCCTTCGGCGAAGGTGTAAACGCCTGGCCCGACCAGCGAGAAGCCGCGCGATTTCTTCAGGATCACGTCGCGGGTGTCGAAGCCCCGGCTGCTCAGCGCCTTCTTGACGCCGCGCATGCCGTAGTCGCCCGGCCCCTCGGTACTCAGGATGTCGTGAATGACGCCGATGGCGATGCGCGGCTGCTTCTCGTCGATGTGGAAGACCTTGCGGGCCAACGGCCGCACGCCCTGGCTGACCAGCACCAGGTTGCCCTGCTCCTTCGAGGCAACCAGGTCGAGCTGATAGAACTCGTTGAAGCTCAGCCGCTGCACGCGGCCCTGACCGGCGAAGAAGATCGTGTTGTCCGGCGTCTGGTTGATGGCCTCGCGCAGCTCCGGATGATCCTTCGTGACCGCGTCGAGCTTGGTCTTGAAGTGCTGCCAGTCCTCCACGTCGAGGACGACGACCTCGAAGCGCTGGCCGAACTCGCGGAACTGGGCGACTGCGTCCTTGAGCTTCTCGACGACCTGGTGTTCGGTGGCCGAGATGTAGGCGCGGGTTTCGGGGTCGAGGTTCTGCGTCCGCTGCCCCAGCGACTGGTGCGGCAGGTAGACGACGATGGTCGTCTGCCCTTGCAGTTGCTTGAGCTGGTTCTCGATGTCCAGCGGCAGCGTGAACTGCTGGTTGCGCGTCCAGTCGAAGCGGGCGTAGTTGCGGAACGAGAAGTAGTTGATGCCCACGAGCAGGGCCGTCGCCAGGCCGACCTGTACCACCAGGTTCAGGCCAGCGGCGGTGCGCAGCGCGGTCACCTGACGCAGGAAGATCAGCGCATCAAGCAACAAGACCACGAGCAGGACCAGTGTGCCGCCCACCACCAGGGAAGCAGCAACGAAGGCCAGCGAGTCGTCACCGGCGAACACGCCGGACTGGAAGCGCTCCTGCCAGACGGTGGCGGTTTCGCGCAGCGTCTCCAGCGAGATCGTGCCCGAGACGATGAACAGGATTTGCAGGCCGATCAGCGTGACGGCCAGGCCCGCCAGACCGAGCAGGCGGAACAGGAAATGCACGCGCGACCGCAAGCCGCTCGGTTTAGGGTTTGGCGCCATAGCGTCGGCCCTCCAGGGTGCGAACCGTCAGGAATAGGGCAAAGACGGCCACGCTCAGGTACAGGATGATGTGCCGGGTGTCGATCACGCCCCGCGTGAAGTCCCGGCTGAAGTGCAACGGCACGCTGATGTACAGCCGGGCGCGGTCCAGGGCATCGGTGGGATCGAGGTCGGTCTGCTGGAAACCCAGCACGATGAACACCAGCGACAGGGCCAGCGACAAGAGCGCCGCTACTAGCTGGTTGCGTACCAGGCTGCTGATAAACAGGCCCAGGGCCAGGAACATCGCACCGGCGAGCATCAGGCCCAGATAAGTCGCGACGACGGGCATCGGCCCGCTGGCGATGCGTGCCGGCCATTCGAGGATGTGGACGGCATCACGGGTGTAATGGCCCCAGGCACCGACGCCGGTCGCGATCAGGCCCAGCACCAGGGCGCCCACGCCCACCAGGCGCACGTCAGTCCCGCCGGGCACCACGGTCTGAAAGACCGCGAGCAGCAGCAGCGCCAACCCGACGACCAGCGTGATACTCCACGCGGTCCAGGCAGTCTGGAAGTCGAACACGGGGCGGCCGGCGTCCACGAGAATCGGCACGTAGAGCAGCGTGGGTAGCCACATCACCACGTAGAAGCCGAAGCAGGCGACGTACTTCGACAGCACCAGCTGCCAGTCGCGCAAGGGCGAGGTCATAAGCATTTCGAGGGTGCCGGTGCCGCGTTCCTCGGCGAACAGCCGCATGGTCAAGAGTGGCGGGATCACCAGGAACACCAGCCAGAAGATCCACTGGTCGCCGATGACGGCCCGCAGCGGGAACTCGACGCCCTGCGGCCCACTGGCGGTCAGCTGGTCCAGCGTGTTGCTGAACAGGAAGCCGGTGGCCAGCAGGAAGACGAACATCACCACGTAGGCGATGGGCGACAGGAAGTACGCGGTGAACTCCCGGCGGATCAGGCTGCGCGCCTGGAACAATCCAACCGCGAGGAACCCCGCCGCGCCGAGCACGATCAGCAGCACGACGGCGAGAATGATGAGGCCGAGCCATTCGTTCATGGGGTGGGACTCCAATCAACGCTCCCCTCGCCCCTTGCGGGAGAGGGGTTGGGGGTGAGGGGTTTCTGCTGACAGACAGCACCCATCATCGCCCCTGGAGTGCAGTACACGTTTGCCAAATTGACTCCAGCACGGCTTCACGATCATCGTAGATGTCGGGGTTCCAAAACCGGAGTACGCGAATTCCTTGCTGTTCGAGCCATTGCTGCCGAGCCGCATCTTCGTGCTCGCGACCTACATGACTCTCGCCGTCGAGTTCCAGGATCAATCGAAGTTGCGCACAGAAGAAATCAACGACATACGGCCCCAGCGGCTGTTGCCTGCGAAACTTGAACCCTTGCAAGCGGCGGTCCCGCAGAATGCTCCAGAGAATTTTTTCCGCTGGCGTGGACTCTTTCCGAAGCCGTCTCGCTTTCTCAACGGGAGTCATTCGCTGGGGCATGACGCGACTCCAAAGAAATCCCTATACTCCCCTCTCCCCTGGCGGGAGAGGGCGACCATGTTACGCCCCTCTCCCCTGGCGGGAGAGGGGCGAAATACTAGACCGCCGTTTCACTTTCAATGATCTTGAGGAACCTCTCCTCCAGGCTCGGTTGCTCCGGCCGCAGGGTGCGTAGCTTCCAGCCGCACTCGACCGCCAGGGCGCAGACGCGCGGCGACAGGTCTTCGCTGTCGGGGTGCTGCGCGATCTTCAGCCGGGTGCCGCCCGCGATGCTCTCGCTCTCCACACCGTCCACGCCGGGCACCGCCCGCATCGGCGTCGGATCGACGCTGCCGTCGAACTCGGCCAGCAGTATCCGTTTGCCGCCGACCTGCACCAACTCGGCCAGCGACGCCGACGCCCGCACCTGCCCTCGGCTGATGATGATGACGCGGTCGCAGGTCATCTCCACTTCCGGGAGGATGTGCGTCGAAAGCAGGATCGTGTGTTCCTTGCCCAGCTCGCGGATCAGGTTGCGAGTTTCGCGAATCTGCGACGGGTCGAGGCCCGCCGTCGGCTCGTCCAGAATTAGTACCGGCGGATCGGCCAAAAGAGCGTCGGCCAGGCCCACGCGCTGGCGATAGCCTTTCGAGAGCGTGCCGATGATCTGCCGTTGCACGTCCTTCAGCCAGCAGCGGTCCATGACGAAGTCGCGGCGTTGTTTGCGTTCCCGGCCGTGCAGGCCCTTCAGCCCGGCGCGGAAGTGCAAGTACTCGCCGACGCGCATCTCGACGTACAGCGGACAGCTTTCAGGTAGATAACCAATGCGCTGGCGGGCTTCGAGCGGCTGCCAGAAGACGTCGAAGTCGGCGATGCTCGCCTGGCCGCTGGTCGCGGTCATGTAGCCGGTGAGGATGCGCATGGTCGTCGTCTTGCCCGCGCCGTTCGGCCCGAGGAACCCGACGATCTGGCCAGCGGGCACATCGAACGAGACGTCGCGGATCGCGGCGTAGTCACCGTAGAACTTCGTCAGGTTGCGGACGTGGATCATCGGCGAACACTCCAGGACGGCCGCTTGCGGTTTCGCACGCTTGGGATTGGTAGAAGATAGCCAAAGCCCCCGCAGCTGACAAGGGTCCGGCCGCTCCCGCATCCTCTTGTTACGTTCGAGCCGGCACGGCGGTTTGCGACCGGTCGCTTGCGTGCGCCGGCGCGGCGGGGTAGCCTGTTCGGAAGACCCGTGAGGAGGCCGACCATGAACCCAACGCTTGACGCCCCGGCGAATCCGACGCCCGCCCAGCTGGTCGAACTGGAGCGCCTGCGCGAAGCGGCCCAGTTCTGGCGGAGCACCACGCTGAGCCTGGCCTTGCTCTTCATGATCCTGCTGGTCGTCTCCTTCGTGCAGTTCGCCGGCACCTATTCCACCTGCAAGATCTGGCACGAAGCGCGCGCGGAAGCCTACGAGGTCCAGAAGCAATCGCAGTTCGTGCTGACGCAGACCACCGTGGAAGTAGATCGCTTGCGCCAACTCGGCGGTCAGGTCAACGCGGCGCGCCACGAACTGCGCGAGAACGAGGCCGAGTTGAACCGCCAGGTGCAGCGCCTGGAAACGCTGCGCAAGCAGGTGCAGGTCGTGCAGTCCGAACTCGAAGCGGAGGCGAAGAAATGGGAAGCCCTGCTGCCGGCGAAACGGCAAGATGGCGTGCTGTACATCAACGGCAAACCCTATCGCGTCGCGCCGTCGCGCGAGTGACCGAAGCGCGGCGGGACCGGCGAGCGGCGGGGTTTATCCCCGCCGTCGCAGCGCCGGCGGTGTGCGGTCGCCGATCAGTCAGCCAGCAATTCGTCGGATACTGCACCGCCGG
>JAEUIF010000871.1 GCA_016795185.1 Planctomycetia bacterium
TTCCGCCGCCACGGCGGCCTCGGTGGGTTGGCCAAGGTCGCGATACAACTGCGCCCGCTGCCGCCAGAGGGCTGCCGGCATGGCGGCCGGCGCGAAACAGGTTTCGGCGGCGCGATTGAGCCGCAGCGCCTCGCGCCGCGCCGCAGCGCCGTCGGGTGCTTGAAGCGCTTGCCGTTCCAGCGTGCGCGCCATCAGCCAGAGCACTTCACCGAGATCGGCGCTCAGTTCCGCCTGTCGCTCCGGAGGCAGCTGGCGGACCAAGGGGGCGTTGCGCCAGTCCGGATCATCCGCGACGGGGTAGCGTTCGAGAATGCGTTGACCGGCCGCCAGCCCCGCCTGACGCTTGTCGAGGTCCGCCGCCTGCGTGTTCAGCAGCAGCTTCGCGGTGCGTAGTTCCGCCTGGAACCAGTCGAAGCTCTGGCGGGCGCGCTCGGCGGCCTGCTGACGTTGCTGATGCCAGGTCGGCGCGCCAACGAGCAGCACCAGCAGCAGCAGCGCTGCCGCGCCGACGCTCGATGATGAACTGAGCCGGGGATGCCGCCGCGCCCATTTCCCCAGTCGTTCCCGCCACGAGGGATTGGCCGCATGCCGCAGCGGCCGGTCCTCCAGCTGGCGTTGCAAGTCTTCGTGCAGTTCCGCGGCGCTTTGATAGCGCCGCGCCGGGAGCGGCTCCAGGCAGCGCTGCACGATCGCTTCCAGGGCCGGCGGGACGGCCCGGTTCAGGGCACGCAAGGGCGGCACGACTTGCCGGTCGGCGATCATGCGTTGCAGCATTTCGGAAAACGGCAACTCGGCGTGGCGCGGAAACGGCGGCTGCCCCGCCAGCATCTCGTAGAGGATGACGCCAAAAGCGTACAGGTCGCTGCGCGCATCAACGTCTCGTTCGAGACCGCTGAAGGCTTCCAGGTGCTCCGGGGCCATGTACGGCAGCGTGCCGCCGACGCAGGCCGCGAACGGATTGGCACGCAAGGCGGCGTTGGCCGCGAGGTTGAAGTCCAGCAGCATCGGCTGGCCGTCATCGGTCAGCAAGATATTGGCCGGCTTCAGGTCGCGATGCAGGATGCCGCGTCCGTGAGCGTGGGCCAGCCCGTCCGTCAGACGGACCGCGAGCCAGAGCACCGTTTGCACGAAGCTCAGCTGCTTGAGCTGCGCCAGGACGTGGACCGGTTGCAGGTCGCCAGCTGGCAGCCCCGCGTCCTCCGGAGCGCGCGGATGGGCGGGCGGCGGCGCGAGCCGGCTCGAACATTCCTGCAACGTGGTCAGCAGGCACTGGCCGGACGCCGGCAACGTCTTTTGCCGGGCGATGGTGCCGAGCAGATCCGCGAGCGTGGCGGAGCCCAGGTAGGGCATGCAAACGGCTTGCAGCGGCGGAGCGCGATGCACGGAGTAAATGGGAACGATATGCGTGTGCTGCAATTGCGCCAGCGTCTGCCATTCGCCGGATAGGTCCGAGGTCACCTTCAGGGCCACCAGACGGTCGGCGAGGTCGCCCTGCCGCGCCAGATAGACCTTGCCGAAGGCGCCACGGCCGAGTTCACCGAGCAAACGGAAGCCCAGAAAGTCGCTGCCCACTTCGGGCAGTTGTGTCAGCGCTTGGGCTAGCTGGTCGGCAGCGTCGGGCTGGGACGCATACAGGCTCGAAAACAGCAGCGCCGCCGGATCGTCGGGTGGGGCGGCGAACTCCGCGCGTTCCTCCGGGTCCGCGGCCTGCCAGAGCCGGAATTCCCGGTAAGCCTGGGCCGCTTCACCGAGCATGGCAGCGGCCGCGCCGGGCGGCGTCTGTGTCTTGCTGGCACCGCCCGGCCACTTGCCCGGATCGACGCCGTAGCGCTCGCGATACTCGTCTGGGGTCGGAGCTTGGCCGGCTTGTTTGCGAAGCCGGTACTCCTCGAAGGTCACGTCGCGCAGGCTAGTGGGATCGTCGAACAGGCGCGGAAAACGCTGCCGGTAATCGTCCAGGCCGCGCGGCTGGCGTCGCTTCCAGCCGTATTCCAGATCGACGCGGACCAACTCACGCAACACGGGCAGATACAGCGGATGTTCCGGCGGCGGTAGGAAGTCCGCCAAGTCGGCGGCCCCGGTTTCATGCTGTGCCTGCTCGAACGCATCGACGTGATCGTCAAGCCCCCACGGGGCTGCGGCGGTGGCTGGGTCAGGAGTAGCCATCATACAGTGCCTTGAGCTGGTCGCGGGCATCCTGGAGCAAGCGTTCGGTGGTCCTCATGGAACGACCGATTTGCTCGGCGATCTCCGCCACCTCGTGGCCGGCAAAGCGCAATTCGACCACGCGCCGCTGCTGGGGCGGCAGCTGCTCCAGGGTTTCCGCGACGACCAACTCCAGCAAGTGCAGGCTTTCGTCCATGTTACGGCAAGACAGCGGGGCGCCGTCGAGGTCGTCGCCGTGGCGCGTGCGGCGCACGTCGCGCTTGTCAGCTTGATGGAATTCGCGCGCCGTCCGCAAACGGTTCAGGGCAATGGCGAGAAACAGCGGCCAGAGTTCCTCCCGGCGCAGTACATCGTAGTCGCCGTGCCGCACCTGTTTGAAAAAGCGGCGAAACACCGATTGCACGATGTCCTCGGCGTCCACGCGCGCCGCCAAGCCTGGACTGGCGTAGCTCCGGGCTAGGGCCAGCAGCCGCCGCGCGTAGCGGTGGTAAATCTGGGCGGCTGCTTCCTCGTCACCCGCGCGCACCAACCGCAGCAGGGAGCGGTCGGTCCGGTCCTGCACCGGATCGGAGGCAGCGCGGCCGGGAAAGTCGGGCGGCGGTTCGGTCATGACCAGCTCGGAAAACGACTCGGCAGCCCATCTGGACCTTCTAGTCGAGTATATCGGTGGACCGCCGGGAAAGCGCGCGCGAAATCCGTTGCACGTTCTGGCGGTCCCCGCGCACGCTTCCGGTCACACTTCACGGAGGCGCGCGGTCCAGGGCGGCCCGCGCGCCGGTGATTCCGCCGTGCCGGAAACCCAGCATGACTTCCAGCCATTGTGAGGATGTCGCTTTGTCGATCGAGCCAGGCGTGCCAGGACCGGGCCAGCCGCGCCGGCCCGGCGTGCTGATTGTGGACGACGAGGCTGGCATCCGTTCCTTGCTGACGCTGTACCTGGCCGAGCAGGGCTTTTCCGTCTGGGAAGCGGCCACCGGCGCGCAGGCCGTCGCCGTGCTCGATTCCCAGCGCACGCACATCGACCTGGTCCTGCTCGACGTGGTCATGCCGGGGCTTGACGGCCCCCAGACCCTGGACCGGCTGCGGGCCATCGTGCCCGACATCCGCTGCTGTTTCATGAGCGGCTATCTGGGCACGCATACCTCCAAGGCTCTGCTGGCCGGCGGCGCGTTCGCCGTCTTCGAGAAACCTTTGCAGCTGGCAACGCTGGCCGGCGAGTTGCACCGCCTGATCGGCGTCGGCTGACCCCCGAACCCCTCGCGCGTGGAAAAAATTGGCGGGCCGCGCCTCGTCTTGCGGTCTTTCCGAACGAGGCAGTTCTTGTCCAGACGATCCGGCCGACTTTGCCCCGCTGGCCGGCGCCCTCGGTGCCGAGCGACATCGAGGAACGTTGTCGGCGGGGCTTTCCTCTCAACCGCCATCCCGTCCCGGAACATCCCTGGAGGCAACCCCCGATGCGTCAGACTTTCGCGAAGTTCGGCAACCAGTTCACCCGCTCCTGGAAACGGTTTCTGGGCCTGAACGGCTACCGGCCGACCAGCCAGCGGCCCCGCCCGCGACCCAGCCTGCGCGTCGAACAGCTGGAAGACCGCCTGACGCCCGCCGACATCAACATCGATACCTTCAATCAGGCGAACCTCGTCAATCCCATCGAAATCCTGACCGTCGCGCCGCCGACCACATCGCCGGTCACGACCTCGGCGACCGATGTGGCCGCCAACATTCTCGGCACGCACCGCGAAGTGAGCCTGGTCAAGACGACCGGCGCGCAGGATGACTCGGCGCAGGTGAACGTGGCAGCCGGCCGCGCCAGCTTGAACCTCGGCGTCAACGTGGGCGGCAACGTGCTGTTCATCTGGGACGGCACGCCGGGCGGCGACGCCGTCGGCACCGTGACGACCAACGGCCTGGGCGGCTTCGACCTGGCGACCGAAACCAATCGTTTCGAGCTGCGCCTGCGCGGCGATCCGACGTTGGCCAGCGGCGCGGGCACGCCGTTCCGGCTCACGGTGTACACCGAGGACGTGGCCGGCTCCGGCGTCTACGTCGCGCACAGCCAGACGCGCAATCTCACGGTCCCCAACAACTTCGTCGTGCTGGCCTACGACTACTCCTCGTTCGGCGGTGCGAATTTCTTGCGGGTCGGCGCGATCACGCTCGAAACCGTCGATCCGCCGCTGGGCGCCGACATCGACTTCGACCTGCTGCTGGCCCGCCAGGTGGCCGACCTGAGCTTGACCAAGACGAAGGTCACGCCCACGACCACGCCCGCCGTGGGCGACCTGGTGACGTTCCGCTTGACCATCACCAACGCCGGCCCGAACGTGGCCGACAACGTCACGGTTTCCGACCCGGCGGTCACTGGTCTGGAATACGTCAGCGACAACGGCGCGGGCGCGTTCAATTCGACCACGCGCGTCTGGACGGTCGGCCACCTCGACGCTTCCGGGGCCGGCGCGACCAAGACCCTGGACATCACCTATCGCGTTAGCGGCACGGTCGCCATCAACAACTACGCGCAAATCACCTTTTCCAGCGCGTTCGACCCAGACTCGACGCCGGGTGACGGCTCGGGCAGCGGCGGCGGCAACCCCGGTCATCAGGACGACGACAGCACTTTCACCTTCACGCCGTTGCAAGTGGATTTCGGCGATGCGCCGAACTCCTCGCAGTCCGGCTTCACGGGTTCGTATCCCACCACGCTGGCCGACAATGGCGCGCGCCATGTCGCGACCGGGGTGCGGCTCGGCAGTGGCGCTCCCGACACCGAGCAGGACGGCCAGCCCAACGCGACCGCCACTGGTGACGACGCCGCCGGCACCGACGACGAAAACGGCGTCACGCTGCCGGCCGCCGGTTTCGGCACGGGCGCGACCACGCCGATCACCGTCAACGTCACCAACGCCAGTGCCGGCGCTTTCCTGAATGTTTGGTTCGACTTCAACCGCGACGGCGACTGGGACGACGCCGGCGAACATGTCGTCAGCAACGCCGCCGTGGTCAACGGCAACAACACCATCGATATCGCGGTTCCGGTCACCGCCAGCGAGGGCACGAGCTTCGCGCGCTTCCGCATCACCGACGCCGAAGGTTCGGGCTCATCCACCGGCCTGGAACCGACCGGCGAGGTCGAGGACTACCAGGTCACCATCGTCAAGGCCATCGATCTGAGCTTGACGAAAGGCGTGACCGATACGACCCCCGACCTGGGCGATCTGGTGGACTTCACGCTGACCGTCAGCAACGCCGCCGGACTGAACGACGCTCCCGGCGTCGTCGTCCGCGACGTGCTGCCGACCGGATTGGCCTTCGTGCAGGTGGTGTCGTCCACGCAGGGCACGCTGACCGGCAACGACTGGAGTGTCGGCACCGTCGCGACCGGAGCGAGCCACACCCTGGTGATCCGGGCACGCGTGACCGGGTCGGGCACGATCGTCAATTTCGCCCAGGTACAATCGACCACGGGCCCGGCCGACCGCGACTCGGTGCCGGGCAACGGCACCTCGCCGACACCGAACGAAGACGACGAAGCCGCCGTCACGCTGACCGTGCCTTTCGTGGACTTCGGCGACGCGCCGGCCAGTTACGGTACCATGCTGGCCGACGGCGGCGCGCGGCACAACCTCATCCCCAATGTCGCCGGCGCGGCGCCCCGGCTGGGCACGGCGGTGGATGCCGAAACCGACGGGCCGGCTGCTGGCACGGGCGTCGAGGACGGCGCAGACGAGGACGGTGTGAGCTTTGCTCTGCCCGGCAACACGTTGCTGGTCAACGAGAACAACGAGATCACCATCACGGGCACCGTCGGCGCGCTCGTCGATGCCTGGATCGATTTCGACGGCAACGGCGCCTTCGATCCTACCACCGAGCGCATCACCGCGGTGGGTGGCAGCGCGATCGGCGCGGGCGGCACGCTGACGCTGACGGTGAATCCAGCCGTTGGCGTCACGCTGGGCGACACCTACGCGCGCTTCCGGGTCAGCAGCGCGGGCGGGCTGAATCCGACCGGCCTGGCCAGCGACGGCGAGGTGGAAGACTACGCGATCCGCCTGGCCAATCGCGCCGACCTGTCGTTGACCAAGACGCTCGATTCGACGGGGCCGTTCAACCTCGGCGATGTCGTCCAGTTCACGTTGACCGTTACCAACGCGGGCAGCAGCCCGGCCACCGGCGTCAC
>JAEUIF010000880.1 GCA_016795185.1 Planctomycetia bacterium
TGAAGAAAGCGGGCATCGACGACAAGGACGTCGAAACCTTCTTCAAGGACCACTACCAGAAGCAGTACGAGGACCAGCTGGTCAAGGTCGACGAATTCGAGAAGGTTATCAAGGAAAACTATCAGGTTGCGACCGAGCGCAAGAACGCATCCGGCGAGGACGTGCCCAAGATCAAGGAACTGATCTCCGAGGTGGGCAGCCTGGAGTTCCGCATCGTGGCCAACGACGAGGACGACCGCGAGGCCATCGCCGCGGCACGGGCTTTCATCGAGGCGGCCATCAATCCCAACGAACCCGAAGCCAAGCGCGCCGAGCGCAAGCGCGAGCTGGAAGACGCGGCCAATCGCGGCCTGCCGCCACCACCGCCCCGCAATGCCGAGGGCGGCAAACTCTTTCACTGGAAGACCGACAGCGCCGAGGGCGACGCCTCGTACTCCTGGGTCGAGCTGGACCGTCCGGAACGGCACAGCCTGGGGCTCAACAACGCCGCCAAGGACGGCCGTGGCCGGCTCTGGCAGCAGGCCGCCCAGGACCGCGACGCAGGCCGTGTCACGACGCTCGAAAACATGGGCGGCGCGCTGCTTTACAGCCGCAAAGCCACCAGCTTCCGCCTGACGCCCCAGGAGCAGGCCGATAAGCAATACGAGTACTTCATCCTGGTCCGCGACCCGCAGCCGGGCGAGGAAATCAAGTCCGGCAAGTACCGCCTTTCGGCGACCGCCGGCACGGATGAATCGCTGCGGCCCTCGGTCAACTTCACGTTCGACCAGCAGGGCGGCAACCAGTTCGGCAAGGTCACGGCCGCCAATCGGCCGAGCGAAAAGGGCGGCCGGAAGTTCAATCGCTTCCTGGCCATCGTACTGGACGACAAGATCATCTCCGCCCCCGCGCTGCAAGCGGTCATCACCACGCAGGGCCGGATCACGGGCAACTTTACCAACGATGACGTCAACCGCATGGTCCGGCTGCTCCGCTCCGGCGCGCTGCCGGCGACTCTCAAGCGGCTGCCGGTCAGCGAAAACACCATCGGGCCCACCCTGGGCGCCGACACCATCGATCGCGGCCTGAAGTCGATCTTCCTGGCCTTCCTGGCGGTGCTGGCCTTCATGGTCGTCTACTACCGCTTCGCAGGCCTGGTCGCCTCGATCGCTCTGTTCGCCAACCTGCTGCTGACCATCGCCTTCATGGTGCTGGTGCAAGCCACCTTCACGCTGCCCGGCATCGCCGGCCTGGTGCTGACCGTGGGCATGGCGGTGGACGCCAACGTGCTGATTTACGAGCGTTTACGCGAGGAACGCGATCGAGGGGCCAGCCTGGCACTCGCGATTCGCAACGGCTACGACCGTTCGTTCGGCACCATTATCGACACCCACTTGAGCAGCATCTTCACGGCCATCATCCTGTATGCCGTGGGCAACGACCAGCTGAAGGGCTTCGGCATCAGCCTGACGGTCGGCCTGCTCATCAGCTTGTTCACCTCGCTGTACATGACGCGCACGATGTTCGACGTCTGCCTGGCGAAGGGCTGGCTGACCGAACTGCGGATGTTCCGCCTGTTCGCCAAGCCGAACATCGATTTCATGAGCGTGCGCCACTACTGGTTCACGGCGACGGTGCTGCTGACGGTGCTGGGACTGGGCGTGGTGTTGGTGCGCGGCAACGCCAGCCTGAACATCGACTTCGTCGGCGGCACCGCGTACACCGCTCATCTCAACGAGGGCGTGGACATTTCCAAGTTGCGCGACTACTTCGACGAGGACCATCAGAAGGAACGCCTGGCTGCGAACAGCGCGCGCCAGGTGGACGCGACCGGCCTCGTGTACGAGATCGACTACAAGGGCGACAAGGAAACCATCGAACTGACCAACGTGCCGCTCGGGCAGACCAACCAGGAACGCGAGAACAACGTCCTGGCCCGCGCCAGCCAGTTGCCCGACTGGTCGGTCGAGCAGATCATCCTTCCCAGCGAGGCGGGGACCGGTGCCAGCACGCTGTTCAACGTCCGCACCTCGGAGAAGTCGCCCGACCTGGTGCAGGTGATGATCGCCCGCTTGCTTCAGGACAATGGCAAGTCATTGCTGTCGAGCGTCGCGCTCACGGACTTCAAGGTGGACGGCCGCCGGGCCACCCTCGACTTCAGCGACTTCGCCTCGCCTGGCCAGGTGAAAATGCTGCTCGAACGGGCGGCGCGCATCCTGCCCGAAGGCAAACGTAATGCCACCTACGATCTCGTGGGCGAAGGGAAATCCAAGGACGGCCGTTACAAGAAAATGCGACTGGAAGTCAGCGGGCCGGACGCCGAGCGGTTGACCGAGGACGACATCAAAATCCTGCTGGGCAAGACCCGCGACGGCTTTGCCAAGCGCCCACAGCCCGAACGGCTGGAAAACTTCGACAGTCAGCTGGCGGCCGACACCCAGACGCGCGCCCTGTACGCCGTGCTCGCCAGCTGGGTGGCGCTGTTGTTCTACATCTGGTTCCGCTTCGGCAACTGGACGTTCGGCCTGGCCGCCGTCCTCTGCCTGGTGCATGACGTGGTCTTCACGCTGGGCATTATCGCCTTTTGCCACTACATCACCGATTGGACGCCGTGGCTGGCTAACATCCTGCTGCTCGAAGACTTCAAGATCGACCTGCCCACGGTGGCGGCACTGCTCACGCTGGTTGGCTACTCGATCAACGACAAGATCGTGGTCTACGACCGGATGCGTGAAGTGCGCGGCAAGAAACCGGAACTGACTGCCGAGATCATCAACGAGAGCATCAATCAGGCCCTGAGCCGTACCGTGCTCACCGGCCTGAGCGTGATCCTCGTGCTGGGCGTGCTCTACATCTTCGGTGGGCCGGGCATCCACCTGTTCGCCTTCGTGATGTTGATCGGTCTGATTATCGGCACCTACAGCTCGATCTACATCGCCAGCCCGCTGCTGCTCATCTTCGGCGAAGGCAAGACGCTGGACATCCCCGGCGCGGCTTCCGAGAAGGCTGCCAAGGCCGACGAGGAAGAGGAAGAAGAGGAAGAAGCCGACGAGGAAGAGGAGGAAGAGGGCAAGGCCGAAAAGAAGTCCTGAGTGCGGCCAAAGAACTGTCGCAAGCACTTCGGGCCGCGCTGCCGGGAAGGCAGCGCGGCCCGTTTTCGTTCACGCATCGGACATTTCGACCAGCTCCAACTCCGGAGCGGTTTCCGCCGCCGGCGTCTGACCCGTCTGCTCCTCCCAGAAGCAACGCAGAGCGATCTGAGCGCAGCGCTCCTGGAACTGGGCGGGCGTTTCGTCCAGCGGCGTGCCGTCCACGAAGTCCAGCACCTCGGCCAGTGCCTGCGGGTATTCGCCGAGGATGCGCTGGGCCATGCGCCGTTTGTCGTCTGGCTCCAGGTACGTCAACTCGATGGCCTTGTCGATACGGCCGGGGCGCGTGGAGATGAACTCCAGCGCCCCATCGGGCCGTCGCCGGGGTTTGCCCAGCGCCGGGTCGATCTTGCTGATGTCGTTGGTGGTGATGATCGTGAACACGCCGTCGTTGCGGTCCACGCCGTCGAGCATGTTCAGCAGCACGTCGAACGACAGCGTGCCGCCGCTGAAGAACGAGCGTTCCCGCTCGTCGCCAGCGGTGCCGTTGGCCTTGGCCGCCTCGTCGCTGTTGTTACTGTTGTTGTTGCTGTTGTCTCCTTCCTCTTTCTTCTCGCCGTAGTTGAACAGCGACATGAAGCTGCGCGGCCGCATGCGGGACACGTTCTCCCTGCCGTGGAAGACGTTGTCGATATCCTCGATCAACGCCACGCACGGCGCGCTCGACTGCATGGCCAGCCAGGCGCGCATGAACTGGAAGTTGCCCAGCTCCGACAGGTTGTAGACGAAGATGGGCATGTCCAGGTCTTCCGCGAAGGCACGGGCCAGTGCCGTCTTGCCGGTGCCCGGCGGGCCGTAGAGCAGCCAGCCGCGCTTCCACGGGATGCCCCGTTTCTGGTGCCATTCCCGGTGGTTGCGCCAGAGCTTGATCTCCTCGATCAGCGTCAGGACGCGCGCGGGAAAGATGAGCAGGTCCAGCGCGCTGATGTCCGCGTCCTGCCCGCGCCCCAGTTCCTCGGGACGATAGCCGAGGGTGCGATACTGACCTTCGTGGTACCAGGGGATGCCGTTGGTCGAGCAGCGTCCGGCGCGCTCTTCGCCGGTCTTGCCCTGGATGTCGGGCACATAGCGGACGAAGAACCGCTTCTGCTCGCGCTCTTCCAGCTTCTCGAAGCTCCAGCTGCGTTCGTTCTGTTCCTGGCAGGCGACGGCGACCAGTGCGTCCATGTCCAGCGTGCCGTGCATGAAGGTCAGGGTCAGCGGCTTCTCATGGTACGGCGACTGGGCCGTGCCGCGGTTGACAATGAACGGCGCCCAGCCGTTCCAGAGGATTAAGCTGCGCTGGCCCAGCTGCTCGTAAGGGACTGAGCCGCTGTGCTTGCCCTTCTTGATGTACTCCCAGCCGGCGCCGTACACCCGGTCGTAGACGCGCGAGTGCGGGTAGTGGGTAACCAGGTGGCTGACCAGCGTCCGGGCCAGGCCAGTGTCGGTGACTTCGACGCGCTGGATCAGCGTGCTGGCGATCTTCCAGAAGAAGCCCTTGATGTAGCCCCAGCAACTGGCAATGACGCCGACGGCCGCGCCGCCAGCCAGGATGTTGAAGTAATCCATGGGGTGTGCTCTATCCGTATTTCGGTGTGTGGTTACTCACTAGAGATGACAGGGCTGGCCGAGGTTCGCGCGGCGACCGGCCTCGGACAAATTGCGCAGCTTAACACCTGCCCCGATTGCCATTCCTTGGCGTTCGACCCTTGGGGTATACTCCTCCTCCGACCGTCCGCGGAACTGACAGGGATGTCACGAGAGGGCCAGAGGCCATGCGCGTTTGCCTGTTCGAGGACCACGGCCATTTCAACCTCGAGCCGCTCGCCCTGATGCGCCCGGTGTTCGAGCTGCTCTGCGGACAAACCACGCTGTTCGGCAAGCAGTGCCGGCACTTCGCGCCCTGCGAGGTCGGCGTGCTCGTCCGGCCTCAGCTGGCGGAACTGTACCGGATGGCCCACCCGCGCATCCCCGTCAACGACATCAACTGGCTGCGCCGCGAACCGACCGTACTGGTCAACGGGCGCTGGCTGCCGCCGGCTAACTCCATCACCGACCTGGGCGGCCC
>JAEUIF010000899.1 GCA_016795185.1 Planctomycetia bacterium
AAGTTCCAGGGACCGAAGGAAGCCGTCGCGATTCGGATACGCGACCCGCACGCGGCGGGACAGAACGGCGACGGTTACGTTCCGCCTCCGCCCGCTCGCCCGACGCCGGTTTCATCGCACTAATCGCGTGTATTGGTTTGAAGACATCCGGATCGCCAGTCGCGTTGCTTGCGACTGGCGATCCGGATGCTTCGTTTGGTTGGCGACTTGCAGCCGGTTGACCAACGCCCCACTTCATCCGCACCATCCCCATTCGCAGGCTACCGTATTTCCACTGCCGGTCGCTCCGGTGCTTGCCTGGCTTGCGCCGGCGTGCGCGGCTTACCCCAGCGCTTGACTCGCAGGGGCTGGAAATCGCCTTTTCTTGAGGTTTTTCACACTACGTTCATCGAAGCTCGCTGCGGGACTGCCGATTTTAATGGTGGCAACGACTTTCCTTGGTGTGCGGGATGCACACGCGGTTGTTAAAGGAAGTAACAAATGTATCCACGAATGAACGCATGGAACGCAGCGCTCCTTGTCGTTTTGGCAGGGCTCCTACCTCGCGCATCATCCCAGGAATCCGTTGCCCCTCCTCCACCCGCGACGGTAGCCCCGGGATCGCTGCCCGCATCGGTGGCCCCCGCCGGCACGGCCAGTGAAGGCGGCGAGGAAGCGGCGGAAGTGCTGACGCCTTACGAGAAGCTGCTGAAGCGACTGGACGATGCCGAACGCCGCATTCAGGAACTGGAGGAGAGCGACGGCGAGGAGCAGGCCGAGCCGACGACGCGCAGCGTGCTGCCGTCGATGATTCCGTCGCTCCTGTTCGTGCATGACCCCGAAGTGGCGGCGGCCCGCGAGGCCATGCAGGCCGAAGCCGAGCGCCTCGCCCTGCCGCCGGAAGAATCGCTGGAAATGGGCAAGCCGCGCAGCGCCGCCAAGCGCTCCGTGAAGTGGTACGACAAGCTCTCGCTGCGCGGTTACACGCAGTTCCGCGACAACGAGACCGTGTTCCACGACCGCGGTTCAGCCCAGCCGCAAAGCCCGAACGACGGCTCGATTGGCCGCGACAAGAACTTTTTGATCCGCCGGGCCCGTATCATTATCCAGGGCCAGGTTTCGGATCACGTGGCCATCTACTTGCAGAATGACTTCGCCGCCAACGTGGGCCAGGCCGACATCAACCACTTCACGCAGATTCGCGACTGGTACGCGGACCTGTTCCTGGACAAGACGCAGATTCACCGGCTGCGCGTCGGCCAGTCGAAGGTGCCCTACGGCTGGGAAAACCTGCAATCCAGCTCGAATCGTATCCCGATGGATCGTAACGACGCCTTCAACACCGCCGTGAAGAACGAACGCGACCTGGGCATCTTCTACTACTGGACCCCGGTCTACGCCCAGAAGATCTTCCGCTACGTGCTGGCGGAAAACCTGAAAGGTTCCGGCAACTATGGTTGCTTCGGCCTGGGCGTCTACAACGGCCAGGGTGGCTCGTTCGCCGAGCAGAACGAAAACGTCCACGTGGTCTCCCGCTTCACCTGGCCCTTCACCCTCGCGAATGGGCAGATCATCGAACTGGGCGTCCAGGGCTACACCGGCAAGTACGTGGTCTTCTCCGCCCCGATTCGTCCGCTGGGCGAAGGCAACAGCGGCTTCCGGCCGGGCAACACCATTGACGCCACGATCTCGCGTGAGCGTAACCGCGGCGGTATCCGCGACCAGCGTTTCGGCGGTTCGTTCATCATGTATCCGCAGCCGATCGGCTTCCAGGCGGAATGGACCATCGGCAACGGCCCCGGCCTGAATCCCGATCAGACCTTCGTCGATGACCGGGCCCTGTACGGCGGCTACCTGATGGCCCTGGCCAAGATCGATACCTCCTTCTGCGGTCTGTTCTACCCCTTCGTCCGCTGGCAGTACTACAAGGGCGGCTTCAAGGCCGAACGCAACGCCCCCTACGGCGTGGTGAACGAGTACGAGGCCGGCGTCGAATGGCAGATCAGCCCGGCGGTTGAATTCACGGCTCAGTACACGGTCACGGATCGTCCGAACACGGCGGCGGTCGATCGGACGGACTTCGTGTCCTACACGCCCTGGATCGGCCAGCTGCTGCGGATGCAGCTCCAGGTGAACTACTGAGAGCGGGCGTCGGGGACGCCGCCACCGACGCGAGTCTGATAAAGCACCAACGACACGGCCTGCCGGAGATGATCTCCGGCAGGCCGTGTCGTTGTTTGAAAGTGATTGGCGGGCGTGTTCAGCGACCGATCCGTTCGTTGCTGATCGTCTGGCCGGTCGATTCGGCCTCGACCCGGGCGAGCACGCGGTACATGTTGCCGCCCAGAACCTTCTGGATCTTTTCCTTGTCGTAGCCGCGGTTCAACAGTTCCTGCGTGATGGCTGGAAAACAGGAAACGTCTTCCAGCTGCTTCGGCGCGGTGCCCATGCCGTCGAAGTTCGAGCCAAGGCCGACATGGTCGATGCCGGCGACCTTGACGATGTGGTCGATGTGATTCACCACGGTGCGGACATCCGCGGCCGGCAGCGGGTTGTCCTTGAGCAGCTGAAGCAGGGCCACCTGATACTTCTTGTCGTCCGTGAGCTGCGCCCGCAGCTTGTGGGCGGCCTTGCTCCGGGCATCGTACGCCTTGATGCCTTCGGGCGACAGGAACGCGGTGTAGAAGTTGACCATGACGATGCCGCCGTTCTTGGCCACTGCCTTGAGGGTTTCATCGTCGACATTACGCGGATGCGGCGCCAGGGCGGCGGCGGCGGTGTGCGAGAACATGACCGGAGCCCGGCTCAGCAGCAGCGCGTGCTTGCGCGTATCCTTGGAACAGTGGCACAGGTCGATAATCATGCCCAGCCGATTCATTTCGGAGACGACCTGTTCGCCGAACTTGCTCAGCCCCTGGTGATGGGCCTTGTCGCCGGCCGAGTCGGCCACGTCGCAGTTATCGGTGCCGGTCAGGGTCAAGAAGCGCGCGCCCATCTGATAGTAGGTGCGCAGCACGGCGAGCGAGTTATCCAGGCTGTGGCCGCCCTCGATGCCGATCAGGGAAGCGATCTTGCCTTCTTGCTGAATGCGCGTAATGTCTTTCGAGCGCAACGCGACCTCGAAGACGTCCGGGTAGGTCTTTGCCAGCCGGTGGATCAGGTCAATCTGTTCGAGCACATCGCGCTCGGCGGTGCCCTTCTTGGCGGAGGCCGCTGGCACGTAGATCGACCAGAACACGGCGCCGACGCCGCCCTGGCGCAGCCGCGGAATGTCCGTGTGCAAGTCCTTCTGCGGGTGCCGCAGGTCGAACTGCTTGAAGTGGCTGTCGCCCTTGCTGTACAGCTTCCAGGGCAGGCCGTTCTGGCCGTCGAACACTAGCGAGCCGTCGTGGATCGCCTTCGCTTCGGGCGTGATGGTGGACGCCGCACCGTTCGGGGCCGGCTTGGACGCCGGCGCATCGGCCGCGTCCGTCGAACCCAGGACCACGACCAAGCCCAGCACGGCGGTCGCTTGCAAGCACGTCCAGCAGGGGAACCGTCGACTCATCATCGTTCTACCTCGGCTAAGATGCTTCGACGCGCTGCGGGAATAGCCAACGCAGGTCGTACACCAGACCTGTTCGGGAAAACACCGCAGCGCAGGCTGTCAGGGAAGGTGAGTAAAACAGGCTGAAATGAAGGATTTGTGAAGCTTTCCAAGAAGACCGCGTGTAGCTTCGCGGGCTTGCATCAATTGTGAAGGCTGCCCGGCCGCGCCGCCGCGCGGCGCATTCCGAGCAAGTCATACAGAGGCCACGCCGCGCACGGAACTTCCGGGTAATGGGAACTCTTCATAATTTGCGCGGATTGGCTGGTCCGATTAAAGTTGCGAACGGACGGGAATTCGGGCCGGAACGACGGAACGAACAGCGGACGCACGGACGGCCGCACCGCACCCCGGCGGCGATTCCCCGAGTCAAGGAGTAGACCACCCGCCATGAATGCTGCGCAAAAACTGTTGCTCGCGGGCCTGTGCGGCCTGCTGCTGAACCTGCCGGCCGACGCGCAGGAGAAAGCGCCGGCGCCGAAGGCCGCCCCGGCCGCCGGCCCGGTGCAAATCGTGCTGACCGGCGGCGACGCCTCGGCCAAGCCGACGCGAACTGGTTGCGTCGGTTTCGCCCACACCGGCGGCGGCGACATCCAGGTCGCCCAGCCGGCCCCGCACGTCCTGGTCATTACCATGATGGGCACCGCGCTGGCGAAGGGCCAGATCGCCAAGGAATCGTCAGCGCGCTGGACCTTCGACATGTCCCAGTGCTTTGAAATCGTGGCGCAGCCGTCGGTCAAGGACATCAAGCTCAGCATCGAAGGTCGGCTGATCGGCCTGCTGCAAAGCGGCACCGGCTGCTGCGGTCCGCACGCCACCGCGACCGCCGACGTGTCCAACGCCCATGCCTCGATCGCCTGCGGCGACACGACCATCGTCGGCATCGACATGCCGGAACGCTCGGCCTCCTGCGGGCATAACGAAATGATTCAGCTGCGCGAAGGCCCGTGCTCCCAGGTCATCCAACCCGGCTGCTTCACGCTGCACCAGACCCTGGACCTCGGTGCCACGGTCAAGAAGTGCCCGATGCTGTGCAAGGCCGTGCAAGCCGATTTCGCGCCGTCGCACGCCCTCGACCCGGCCTGGCTGGGCGTGTTCGACCCCTTCCACGGCACGATCGACAAGGACTTCGGCTTCCGCGTGACCATCCGCGCGGTGCCCGCGAACTGAGTGCTGCCTGAGTCCCCTGGGTCCGCCACTCTACCATCCAGCCAAGTGGCGGACCCAGAAAGTAAACGGCTGGGTCCGCCACTCTGCCATCTGCCGAAGTGGCGGACCCAGCCATTGTTGTTCGTAGTTCCGCCTTCAGGCGGCGAGTCGATCGCCGCCTGAAGGCGGAACTACGAACTTGCAACTGTCGCCAATCACGTCACACTCGGCAACTCGAAGCCCTTGCGGTATTCGCGGCCGAGCAGTTTGTTGGCCTCGGCGTCGTCGAAGGTCTCGGTCTTCGGGTCGAACTTGATCTTCTTGCCGGTGCGCCAGGCGATGTTGCCCGCATGGCAGAGCACGCTGCTGGCGTGGCCCTGGGCGATTTCCTGGTTCAGCGTCTCGCGCTTGCGGCTCTTGACCGCTTCCAGGAAGTTGCGGATGTGCACGAGCAGCGGTGATCGGCCGCCCATTTCCTTGACGACCACACCCTTGGGGTCAAAATGCTTCCAGCCGGTGTTGCTGATGAGCAGCCAGCCATTGTCGCCGTAGATCGCCGCGCCCTCGGTGCATTCAAAAAGCCGCGGCTTCGACCAGATGCGCATCTCGTAGGTCATGATCTTGCCGGGGTAATCGTAAGTGACCAGCTGCGTATCGGGCCATTCCTGGGCATCGTCGAAGAAGAACTTGCCGCCGGAAGCGGAGATGGCCGTCGGGTGTTCCAGCCCGCCGATGCCCAGAGCCCAGCGGCAGAAATCGAGGCGATGCACACCGTCGTTGCCCAGGTCGCCGCAGCCGTAGTCGAAGAACCAGCGCCAGTTGCCGTGAAAGCGGCGGACGTTGAACTTGCGCAGCGGTGCCGGCCCCAGCCAGAGGTCGTAATCGACCCCAGTGGGCGGTTCGCTGTCGGCAGGCTTGCCGAGGTCGCCCTGGCGGTCGGTCTCCCAGGCCCGGCCGTAGATGACTTTGCCGAGATTGCCGGCCTGCACGTACTTCACCGCTTCGTGCAGGTCGGGAGCGCTGCGCGCCTGCGTGCCCAGCTGGACGATGCGGTCGTGCTTGCGCGCGGCAGCGACCATCGTCTTGCCTTCGACAATGTTGTGCCCGTCCGGCTTCTCGACGTAGACGTCCTTGCCCGCGATGCAGCCGTGAACCGTCGGCAGCGCGTGCCAGTGGTCGGGCGTGCCGATCACCAGCACATCGACGCTCTTGTCGTCGAGAATGGTCCGGTAGTCCTTGACGAGCTTGGGGGCCTTGCCGGTCTTACCCTCGATCTCCTTGCCGCGCCGGCCGCGCACCTCCTCGTCGATATCGCAGATATGCGTGATATTCACATCCGGCTGCCCGGCAAAGCCGTTGAGCAGCGCGCCGCCCTGGCCGCGCACGCCGATGACCGCCACGCCCAGCTTGTCGTTGGCGGCGACGGCCCGGAGCGAGCCCGACGCGAGCACCAGACCGGCAGTGGCGGTTTGTTGCAGGAAGCCTCGACGCGAGATGGCAGTCATGAGCGTGTCCCCCTGGAGTGAATGCGGGCAGGCAGTGCGGCTGCCATTCTAACTGCAAGCGGGACAGCGCGAAGACAGGGAAAAAGGTCGAAATAGATGATTCGAGCGGGAACGATGGGCCCAACGAGAGGCGAGCGGCGGGCGGGTGCCCCCGGGGGGGGCCATCGGCCCCGGGCACGTAGAAAACCGGGGGCACGCCCCCCGCACGCCACCCGACCCT
>JAEUIF010000900.1 GCA_016795185.1 Planctomycetia bacterium
GACCTTGTGCTTCTGCTCGACCAGTTGAATGATCGTCCCACCCATGCTGATGACGTCATCGTCCGGATGCGGGCTGAACACCAGCACCGTCCGCGGCTCAGCGCCCGCCGGCAGATTGCACAGCGTCCCCATCATTTCATCGAAGATGCGCCGGCCGAGCACTTCGGCCGGGCCGTGCTCGCGCAGCAATTCGTAAAGATCGTGTTCGCGGAAATCCTCATCGGAGAGCTTGAGCAGCGCCTTGCCCACCTTCAGGCTCAGGCGAATGACGGCGCGGCGGATCAGTTCCGGCGTCCAGCGCACCGGCCCGACGCTCCACGGACTGCTGACCGCCACCAGTTCGCTGGCCGCCGCCTGGTCGAGAATGAACGTCGAATCCGGGTGCTTTTGCAGGAAGCTGGCGGCGACGGCGTCGGTCATGTCCTCTTCGAGCGCTTTGCGGACAATGGGCGCTTTATGCTCGCCGAAGGCCAGCAGCACGATTTTGCGGGCTTCGAGGATGGTGCCCACGCCCATCGTCAGCGCCTGGTGCGGCACGTTCTCCTCGCCGAAGAAGCCGCTGGCGGCGTCGCGGCGCGTGACCGAATCCAGCGTGGTCAGGCGGGTCCGGCTGTGCCGGGTGGAGCCCGGTTCGTTGAAGCCGATATGCCCGCTGCGGCCGATGCCCAGGATTTGCAGGTCGATGCCGCCCGCCCGGCGAATCTTCTGCTCGTAGGTGGCGCAGTAGTCCTCGGCATCCTCGGGGCGGATCGTGCCGTCCGGGATGTGGATGTTCTGCTTCTGAATGTTGACGTGATTGAAGAAGGTCTCCTGCATCCAGCGCCGGTAGCTGTGGGGGCTGTCCGGCTGCATCGGGCAGTATTCGTCGAGGTTGAAGGTGATCACGCGCGAGAAATCCAGCCCCGCCTCGCGGTGCAAACGAATCAGTTCGCGATAGAGGCCGACGGGCGTCGAACCAGTAGCCAGTCCCAGCACCGTCGGGCGTCCGGCCGAGTTGTTCTGGCGGATCAGGCTTTCGATCATCAGCGCGACATGGCGGGCCGCGTCGCCGCTGGTGGGGAACACGAGCGAGGGCACCCGAGTATGCGGGACGTAGTGCGAGCCAAGTTGCATGATCATGGCAGATTCGTGGTTCGTGGCCGAGGTCGGGAGGAAAGCGATGCGGTCTAGTGTACAATGACCCGGTGTGGATTGCCACGCTCGGAAACCCCGGACCCGAACCATGATCGAACTCACGATTAACGGCGAACCGACAACCCTGCCGCAACCCCTCACGGTAGCGCAACTGATCGAGCAACTGGGCTACGACCGCCGCAAGATCGCCGTCGAATTGAACCGCGAGGTGGTGCCGTTGCCGCGCCACCCGGAACAGCGCCTGGCGCACGGCGACGCGGTGGAGATCGTCACGCTGGTGGGGGGGGGCGCGCCGGCGGTTGACGTTCCGCCCGCCGACCAGCCCCTGGTCATTGGGCCATTCACTCTGAAAAGCCGGCTCATCACTGGCACCGGCAAGTACGCCAGTTACGAGTTGATGCGCGACTGCCTGGACGCTTCCGCCTGCGACGTGACCACCGTCGCCATTCGCCGCGAACGTTTGGTGGACAAGGAAGGCCGCAATATCCTCGACTATCTCGACCTGAAGAAGTTGACCATTCTGCCGAATACCGCTGGCTGTTTCAGCGCCGAGGACGCCGTTCGCCATGCCCGGCTGGCGCGCGAACTGCTCGGCAACCTGGGCAACCCCGGCGCGCAGTGGGTCAAGCTCGAATGCCTCGCCGACCCAAAGACGCTCCTGCCCGACCCGGTGGCGACCCTGCAAGCGACCGAGCAGCTGGTGAAGGAAGGCTTCACGGTACTGGTCTACACCAGCGACGATCCGATCATGGCCTATCGCCTGAAGAAAGCGGGCGCGGCCAGCGTGATGCCGGCCGGCAGCCCCATCGGTTCGGGGCAGGGCGTCCTGAATCCGAACAACATGCGGATCATCCTGGAGTACCTCAAGGACGGTGATCCGACGTATCCGGTGATTATCGATGCCGGAGTGGGCACCGCCAGCGACGTGACGCTGGCGATGGAACTCGGCTGCGACGGCGTGCTGCTGAACACCGGCATCGCTCACGCGCAAGACCCATTGCGCATGGCCTACGCGATGCGCTACGGCTGCGAGGCGGGCCGCCTGGCATACCTCGCCGGCCGTATTCCGAAGAAACTGTACGCGACGGCCTCCAGCCCGATGGAAGGCCGCATCGCGCCCGCACACTCCTGAGCCTCATTCGGCTCAGCCAGAAAGGACCAACCATGGCCACCGATACCCTGCTCGAAGCTCCCTCGACAATCGCTCCGCCTATTGTGGGCGACGATCCGCTCTATGAAATCATTGACAACCAGCGCGTGGAGTTGCCGCCCATGAGTACCCTGTCTGTCATTCTCGCGTCCGACTTGGTGTTCTTCTTGAACACGTTCGTGCGTGCGCACAATCTGGGCCGAGTAGTCAGCGAAGCTTTGTTTCGTTTGCCTGTGAATGGCGGCCG
>JAEUIF010000901.1 GCA_016795185.1 Planctomycetia bacterium
GGAACCAAACGGTGCAGTGGAACGGGCGCGGCCAGTCACCAGCGCTGCGTGTCGGGCTGGAAAGCCCGACGTACTCCAGACTGGCGCAATCAGGACTTTACACAAGGACCGCAAGTTCAAGTTGAAGATCGACGGACGGTCTGCCCGGCGCGCAGCACCCATTGATGCAGCACGAACAGCACGACGACGATGAGAGGCAGCGCGATCCAGAAGCTGAGTTCGGTCCAGCGCGGCAACGCTGCGGCCGCTGCCATCGTGAAAGTCGCTTCAGCCGGTCCGCGCGATCCGTTCAGCAAGACCCGCACCTGCCAGGTGCCCGACAGCGGCAATTCGTACCGCACGGCTTGAAAAAGCTGATTCGTCGCCGCGGCGCGCGAGGCCGTCAGGGTGCGCTCGACACCATCCGGGCCGGTCAGCACCAGACGCACGTTCACATCCTGGAGCGGATCGCCGGTGCGCGCGTCCTGCACCAGTACGCTCAGATCGATCCAGCCGGCTCGCAACGGCTGCGGCGACGTGAAAACCGCGATGCGATACGGTCCCTGTTGCTCGGACAGCTGTAGCGTGCCGCCGTCAGCGTGGGCGAAAGTAGTGGTTAGCAACCAGACGAGGGTTAGCGTGCTAAACCGCAAGCGGTGAGGCGTGGTCATCGCGCTAGCTCCGTCATGCCGCGCATTTCCATCGGCTGGAACATGATCCACACGCCGACGGTGAATAGCAGCGTCAAAATGAGCGCCCACGGCGCGAATGCCTTCAGCGCCTGCGCGGTCTCCGGCCGGCGCTCGCGAGCGATGCGATAGACCGCGTAGAGCGACAGCAGCAGGCCTAGGTCGAGGAAGAGGATTTCCAGCCGTAGCAGCCAGTCCGCGACGGTAACGCAGCAATTGCAAATCCAGGTCGGCCCCTCGTGCAGCCCCAGGTCGGCCAGGAAACGCTGCCCGGCCGGCACGAGCGCTTCCGGACTGCTGAAAAAGTGAAAGCAGTAGTGACTCAGCCACATGCCGAAGCCGAGCGGCGCGAATGCGCAGATGAAGCGACAAGCGGCGTCCAGGCGCCGTCCCGGATCGCCGCTCCAGGCATGACTGACGGCGCTCGCCGCACCTGCCAGCAGCAGCGGCAGCACGACCACCGCGAGCAGGAGCAGGGCCGTCGTGATCCAGAATGGGCTATTGAGTCGCAGCGCGGCGGTCAGGCGGTCTTGCACCTCCAGCACCGGGCCGACCATGCCGGCCGCGTTGGCGAAGGCGGCAAAGACCAGTAGCAGTACGAGCGCTGCTACATCGGGCCGCCGGGCGAAACGGCCGATGCCGGCGCGCGGCCGGTCGCGCCAGAGCTCCGCACCGGGTACGACAGGCGTCAGGCCGATGTTGTCGCGCGGGCAGGCGTGGACGCATTCCAGGCAGAGCGTGCAATCGAAGTTGCCCGCCTTGTGCGGTAGGTACAGGCCCAGGGCGCAGCCACGATTCGCATCATCGGCACGGGGCAGCGACGCCTGGATACAGTCCTTCGTCCGGCAATCCGCGCAAACTTGTGGCACGCGCATCGTCACTTCGAGCGGTGACATCAACGATTGCACATAATTGAACTGGCCGATGGGACAGACGTACTTGCAGAAGGCAGCGCCGCGAAAGCAGACATCAACGGCGAACGCCGTGACGAAATAGCCCAGCACCAGCCAGGCCGTCCACCACGGGCTCGACCAGAGTGCGCAGACCTCGTAAGCCCAGAAAAAGGCGAGCAGCAGCAGCACCGCGAGCCACTTGGAACGCAAGCGGCGCGGCCAATTCCAGCGCGGCGACCAGTGTCGTCGCCCCACGGCGCGCGGCAGGACGAACGGGCAGGCGAAGCAGGAAACGTTGCCGACGAACAGCAGGCCGAGCACCACCAGGCCGCGCCAGTGAATCCACGGCGCGACGCCGGCCAGGTTCAGCGGCGCGGTCTGCGGCCCCGTCAGTCCATCGTAGACGATGATGCCCGCGAGCAGCAGCATCGGCAGCTGCACTGTCAAGCGGGCATGCCGCCAGCGCAGCACGCGGCCCAGGACCGGCACGCGCAGCAGGTCGAAAGATTGTCGCACCGGGGTGGGCGCGCGGTCGAGCAACGGCAGCGGTGTCCTTCTTGGAGAAGTTGCTCCCCTCTCCCCCGACGGGACAGGGGTTGGGGGTGAGACAATTGCTCCCCTCTCCCGCCGGGGGAGAGGGGCTTCTCGTATTGGCCTTCCTCCCCATAGAGCAGCTTCGCGCCGATCCAGACCAACGGCAACAGGTAGGCCAGCGAACCGGGCACCCACATGAAGACGCCGGCCGCTGCTTGGTCTTCCAGGGCGGAGATGCCCCAGAGTCGCGGTGTTGCGGCGTAGTGCGGATAGAGCACGTCGCGCGAGAAGGTCAGCAGGGCGGACAGCGCTGTGTTGGTCAGATCGGCGAAGATCAGGTAGGGCAGGAGTAGCCAGCGCGAGACGCGCGGCCGGCCCGGATACGGCTCGATCACGGGTTGCCAGAAGAGCAGGCCGGTGACCAGGAAGCAAGCGTGCTGGACGTAGTGCCAGGCCGGCGAACGCAGCGCCAGGTCGTAGAGTGCGGGCGCGTGCCAGAGCCAGGTGACGGCGGTGAACAGCAGCCAGGCCGTCAGCGGGTGCGTCAGCCGTTGCCAGGCGTGCTGCAACGCTGGCAGGCGCAGCCAGGGCGCTACGACATGCAAACGGATGGCGCGGGGCAGCCCTTGGAGCAACGGTAAGTACGGCGCGCCCAACCAGAGCAACGCTGGCGCAACCATGATGAGCAGCAGGTGCTGCACCATGTGGACTTGCAAGAGCAGGAACGACAGCGGTTCGATGGGC
>JAEUIF010000915.1 GCA_016795185.1 Planctomycetia bacterium
ATCGCCCGCGCGGTGCAGCATGCTCACGAGCATGGCATCCTGCACCGCGACCTGAAGCCTTCCAACGTGCTGCTCGATGAGCAGGGGCAGCTGCATGTCACCGACTTCGGCCTGGCCAAGTCGGTGGCCAGCGCGGGCCGAGACGCGGTGCCGAGCCTGACGCGCACGGGCGGTATCGTCGGCACACCGGCGTACATGGCCCCCGAGCAGGCAGCGGGCAACCGGGGTGCCGTCGGCCCGGCGAGCGACGTCTATAGCCTCGGCACGGTACTCTACGAACTGCTCACGGGCAGGCCGCCTTTCCAGGGCGCGTCGGCGGTAGACACCATCATGCTGGTGCTGGAGCAGGAGCCAGTGCCGCCGCGACGGCTCAATCCGCGCGTCGCTCGCGATCTGGAAGTTATCTGCCTGAAGTGCCTGCACAAGTCGCCGGAGTTTCGTTACCGCTCCGCCGCCGACCTGGCTGCCGACCTCGAACGCTACCTCGAAGGCGAACCACTCGCCAGCCGGACGAGCAACCTCTACAACTTCGTCCTGCAAATGCTCCGCGAGAAGCCCCAGGCCAACGTCCTCGAAAACTGGGGCATGCTGTGGATGATGCACAGCGTCACCATTTTCGTCATCTGCCTGGTGACGATGGGCATGGTCCGTCTGGGGGTGACGGCTCATTGGCCCTACCTGGCGTTCTGGACCGCCAGCCTGTTTCTCTGGGGCGGCGTGTTCTGGGAGTTACGCAAGCGCGGCGGGCCGGTGACCCAGGTCGAACGGCAAGTCGCCCACGCCTATGCCGCCGGTGTGCTGGGCAGCTTGAGCCTGTTCGTGGCCGAATGGGTCCACAACTTCCCCGTGTTGACACTGTCGCCCGGCCTGGCCGTGCTGGCGGCGATGGTCTTCCTGGTCAAAGCCAGCATGCTCACCGGCATCTTCTACTTCGCCAGCGGCATCATGGTGCTGGCCAGCACGGGCATGTTTCTTTATCCCCAGCATGCCCTGCTGATCTTCGCCTTTTGCTCGGGCATCTGCTTCTTTTTCCCCGGCTTGAAGTACCACCGCCAACGAGCACGGATGGTGCATTGATTTGCGGCAGCGCTGCTCAAGAACGCAGCGCTGCGACGGGGTGATCGCTATGACACCTCGGTGTCAGCTGACGCGCTACCAGTCTATTTTTGAATATCGGCTGCTCTCGCCTTGATGGTCGAATCTTGACGCCGGATCGTCAAGCCGCCCCAAGCTCCAGCGGCACAACGACATTCGACTTGGATCCCAATGCCGTGGCAGGTTTTTCGCTCCGACTTGCGTCTCCGTTGATTCTTCGTCCGTGGACGGAACGGAGTTTGCTGTCTGTCACGGCGGTTCGTTCGTGAGAATGGCATGAGAACGGTCTTTTTCGCTTGTCGTGGGGTTAAGTCCATCTATAACGGAACTTAACGATGCGAAAGGTCTTACCCCCACCTGCCTCGTCGCCTTCCCACCGCGCAGGGAGCATCCCGGATCAGAAAGGATCAGACACCATGGCTTTTGCCGCCGCGATTCCCGTCGCCGAAAAGCGCTACCAGCGTCGCATGCCCAGCAAGGTCAAGACGCGCTGCCGATTGAACCGCATGGCCGAGGAGGGCACCTGGCTGGCCATGGTGCGCAACGTCTCCAACCAGGGCATCGGCCTGAGCATCAATCGGCCCATCAAGGTCGGCATGCTGGTCGCCATCGAGTTGCCGACCAACCCGCTCGAAACCAGCACGACGCGCCTGATTCGCGTCAAGCGTGTCCAGGCGCAGCCGGACGGCAAGTGGTGGTCGGTGGGTGGAGTGTTCGCCAAGAACCTGACGCAGATCGAACTCGACCTGCTGCGTGTGCGCACGCCCAACATCGTGCCGAGCGCGGAACGGCGCACGACGGTGCGGCACACGACCCGCCTGAAGCGGCCGGTGCCCGTGATTCGCATTATCGAGGAAGGCCCCTGGCTGGCGACGATTCGCAACGTCTCCATTCGTGGCATCGGCCTGATCGCCGAACGCCCGTTCAAGCCGGGTACTTACCTGACCATCGAATTGCCGGTCGCGGGCGGCAAACTCGGCAAGGCCCGGCTGCTGAAGATCACCCATCTCAGCCGCCAGAAGGACAGCCCGTGGTGGGTACTGGGTGGTTCCTTCCTGACGCGGCTGACCCCGGATGAATACGAGTCGCTCGTGTAAGTGGGTTTCGCCAGCGACGGTGATTCCGCAAACACCAGTGCCGCTGGCCGCTTCGCAACCATATTGGTCCTGCGAAGTTGGCAGCGGCACTGGTGTTTTCGCGTGGTCAGGATCAATGCTGCTCTTCGGACGACACTGGCTCGGCGGTCGGCACATACTCTTCCGCCGCCACCGCTTCCCCTTCCGGGATCGGCTCGCCCATCGGGATGTCATCGCCGCCCGCGACGGGCTCGCCCATCGGCACTTCCTCGGCCATCGGGGCGGCTTCGAGCGCGGCGGCCGGGTCGGTTACCTCTTCGGCAACCGGCGCCTGACCTCGCTGACGGATCAGCGACGCGGCGGCTTCCAGGACCGAGACCACATATTCGGGCTGATCGGGCTCGGCGGCGCACGCCTGGGCAAACTCATCGATATCGCAGGCGCAGCGTTCCCGTTCCTGCATCAGCTGTTCGCGCAATTCCTCG
>JAEUIF010000971.1 GCA_016795185.1 Planctomycetia bacterium
GCGCCCGGCCGGCGGCTTTCTGAGCCAGGGCTTGGTCCACCGCGACCGCATGAATCTGTGCCTGGGCCTGGCCGTTCGGCAGGGACTGAGCCAGTTCCAGGGCGCGGCGCGAATCGCCCACGGCCGCCAGTTCGACCGCCAGTTGCTCGAGCCAGGCCGGTTCGCGATAGCCGAGTTGCAGGACGTGGTCGAGCAAACTGCGGGCGTCTCGCGTCATTCCCTGGCTGCGCAATTGACGGATGCGTCCCAGATAAATGGAACGCAGCAATTCCTCGCGGGCGGGTGTCGGCTCCTGGCGACAGAGTTGCTTGCATAGTTCGAGGGCGTTCTGATAGCGCCCTTCCTGCATGGCGCGCCGGACACGGCCTTCCAGCTCGGCGGGCGTCGAAGCCGTCGCATGCTTGTGCGCGTGTTTCTTGGCCACGAACGACTCTCCAGCTTGCAATGCTCTGGTATGCAGGTACTATACCGAATTCGGCACCGCACCGACTACGGTAGAAGCGTACAAACGTCGGCCGGGCCTAGCCGGGTGTTGATTGCTCCGCTTCCCTCAGACTGCCATCGACATGAGCACACGCGAGCTGTTCCTGCTCAGTCCGTACCGTCTCCCGGGTCAGCATTCCCTGACGCTCGGCGACGATGATGCCGCCTCCTTTGTGAATGCCTGGAGCGCCCTCTGGCATCCAGCCGCGCTGGCCAACGCCGCCGGCCCGCCCAAGCTGGCGTCCGCCTACGACCACGAGCAACCCAGCGCCGGGCAGGTCTTCGCGCTGCCCGAAAGTCCGCCGCTGTTGCTGCCCGACGACTGGGAACAGCGGGCGCGCGACGCGGGCGCTCTCTTCTTCCGCGCCGGCCCGGATCGCGCCAAGACGCTCGACAACTTGAAGGAAGCCTTGCGCCAGGCCCCCGCGCCGCCCGCCGAGGGCGAGGGCACGCCGCCCGCCGTCACCTCAGCGGTGCTGCTCGACCTGCCGGCGGATCAGACCGCGCCGTTCTTCGGCATCGGGTTCGGCTTTCTGGTCGTGAACACACTGTTCGAGGCGATGGAGCACGAAAACCTGCTGGCCGCCGCAGACCTCTGGCAGGACATGCTGCTCGCCGTCGAAGAGCTTGCCCGAGGGGAGGTCGAAGGCAGCCGCCCGCACTTCCAGGCGGCGGCCGAGCGCTTGCTCAGCGCTCGCGAAATCCTGTACCCATCGACCATCCACGTCCTCGATGTGAGCGTGCTCGACGCCGGGCGGCTGAACGAACCATTCCCGGCAGCGTTTGAACGCGAGTTGCCGATCAACCTCGTCGCGTCGGCGGTCCTGCTCGAACAGCTGGCGCGCGAACAGCCCGAACGTCTGGCGGCGCTGCGCGACCGACTGCAACAGGACAAGGTCGAAGTATGCAGCGGTCCTTACCGCGAGCGCGAGGACGCCCTGCTGCCCGTCGAATCGCAACTGTGGAACTTGCTCAAGGGCGGGCGCGTCTTTCAGGAACTGCTCGGCAGCGAACCGCGTGTCTTTGGCCGCCAGCGGTTCGCTGCTCATCCGCAACTGCCCTTGTTGCTGCACGGCAGCGGGATCAACAAGGCGCTGCTGCTCAGTCTCGACAACGGCGTGCTGCCCAACTGGCGCTCGGTCGCCGTCGGCTGGCCTTCACCGGACGGCAAGCAAGTCGATACCTTCGCGCGCACGCCACATAACGCTGACAGTGCGTTGACGTTTTTCAACTTAGCCCACTACCTGTACAAGACGATCCGCGAGGACACCGTCGCCACGCTGGCGCTGCTGCACCGGGATAAGCCGGCGCATCCCTGGTACGCGGACTGGGTCGAGTTGACGCGCTTCGCTCCCGTGCTGGGTCAGTGGTATCCGCTCTCGCGCTTCTTCACCGAGGCGATGGCCAGCGAATACACCTCGGCCCCGAATGCCGACGACTTTCATTCGGACTACCTCGAAGAGCGGACCAATGCCAAGGAAACGCAGCCGGTCGGCTGGTTCGCCCAGCGCGTCCGCATGCGCCGCAAGCTCGATACCGCCTGGACCCTGGCGGCGATTTATCGCGGCCTGGTCGGCGGTAACGACCAGCTCAAGCTCGACGAGCGACTGCACCCGCTGGAAGACCAGCTGGAAACCGCGGACAACGCGGACGCCGAGCGACAACTGGGCGAAGCGCAACAACAAGTCGCGGACGCGCTGGGCAGCCGGCTGGTGTCGCGTGCGAAGGAGAACCGGCCGGGCTGGCTGGTGCTGAACCCGTGCAGCTTTACGCGCCGCGTGGCCCTGGAACTCGAAGGCATGACGACGCCGCTGCCCATCGACGGCCCGGTGAAAGCTTGCCAGCTCGACGGCAACCTGGCGCGGTTGGTCGTCGAGATTCCGCAGTTCGGCTTTGCCTGGTTTCCGCACGGCGGGCCGGCGGGCACGCCGCCGATGAAGGAGAAGATGAAGCTGGCCGATCAGCGCGGCGTCCGCAACGAGTTCTTCGAGGCTGACGTCGATCCGCGCACGGGCGGCCTGCTGGGGCTGCGCGACCACCGGCAGCGCGTGAACCGCCTGGGGCAGATCCTGGTGTTCAATCCCGGCAGCCGGATGCGGGCCGACGAGGTCAAGGTGACCGTGGCCGGGCCGGCGCTGGGGGAAGTAGTCAGCACGGGCACGATTCGCGGCGAACAGGATCAGCTGTTGGCCCGCTTTCGGCAGCGCTTCCGCGCCTGGTGGGGGCGTCCCGTGCTGGAGCTGCGCATCGAGTTGACGCTGGAACAACCGCCGGCCGGCTATCCCTGGCATGCCTACTACGCGGCACGCTTTAACTGGGGCGACGAACGGGTCAGCGTGATGCGCGGCGTCAATGCCACGAACTATCTGACAAGCCATACCCGGCCGGAGGCGTCGGACTTTCTCGAACTGCGGCTCGGCGCGCAGCGCACCGCGATTTTCCCCGGCGGCCTGCCGTTTCATCAGCGCCAGGGCACGCGCATGCTGGATACCATCCTCGCGCCCGAGGGGGAGCAGACGCAGGTCTTCGACATCGGCATTGGCCTGGAACGCGACTACCTGATGCACACCGCCCTGGGCATGACCACGCCGATTCCGCTGGTCAAGACCGACAAGGGGCCGCCGCATGTCGGGGCGTCGGGCTGGCTGTTCCATCTGGACGCGACCAACCTGGTGCTGACCTCCATGCGTCCCGCGCCGGGCGGCGCGGACGCCGTGACCTTGCGGATGCTGGAGTGCAATAACCACAGCGGCCCGGCCGAGCTGCGCTGCGTGCGCAATCCAAAGCAGGCGGCGCTGGTCGATGCGCGCGGCAATCTGCTGCTCGACGCCGCCGTGCAGGGCGATGCGGTTTCGTTCGAGGTTTCCGGCAGCGACCTGGCTCATCTGCGGGTCAATTTTTCGGAGTGAATCGCACGCACTGGCCTGCGACGTTAGAGCAGTTTGCCAGAGGGTGTAGCACAGGGCGCTGCGGTCCGCACAGCGGACCCAACGACATTTCGTAGGGTCCGCGGTGCGGACCGCGAAAGCCGGGCGCAACAGGTTGCGCGTATTGG
>JAEUIF010001005.1 GCA_016795185.1 Planctomycetia bacterium
GGGGGCCGCGTGCGTGTCATTCCCCCCCGAGGGGCGGCGGGCCCTGGGGCGCGGCGAGCGGCCCGCCCACCGCCGCCGGCAGGAACGTCAGTGCGCCCAGCAGCACGATAGTGCCGAACAGCACGAAGCCGAAAGTCAGCGTGTCGGTGCGCAGCGTGCCCGTCGTGAAGGGCACCCGGTTTTTCGCCGCCAAGCTGCCGGCGATGGCCAGCGGGGCAATGATCGGCACGAAGCGGCTGAAGATCATGACCAGGCCGCAGGCGATGTCCCAGTGCGGCGCGAAGGGGGCCGGGCTGGGGTTGTCGTTGAAGCCATACGTATCGGCCAGGCCCTCGAAGCCCGACCCGTTGTTGGCCGACGCCGAACTGAACTCGTAGAGCACTTCGGCGAAGCCGTGGGCCGCCGGGTTGTTTGTGGACTTCGCGCCCCAGTCGGTGGCGGTGAACAGGCCCGTCGGAGCGAGGACCATCAACGGATGGATCAGAAAAGCCAGCATCGCCAGCTTCATCTCACGCGCCTCGACCTTCTTCCCCAGGTACTCCGGGGTACGGCCGACCATCAGCCCCGCCAGAAAGACCGCGATCACAAGATAGATCAGGAAGTTGATCAGCCCGACGCCGACGCCGCCAAAGTTGCAGTTGAGCCACATGCCGACCAGAGGCGTCAGGCCCGCCAGCGGATTGAGGCTGTCGTGCATGCAGTTGACCGAACCGTTCGAGGTACAGGTCGTCAGCGCCGCCCACGTGGGACCGGCGGAGGTACCGAAGCGCAGTTCCTTGCCTTCCAGGTTGCCCAGCGATTGGTCCACCGGCAGCGCGGCGACTGCGGGCAAGGTGAGCGCGATCTTGCCGCCCGGGGCGGTCGAGTCGGCCACCTCGAAACGGCGTTCGGGCTGCGCGGCCAATCCAGGATTGGGTTGCAGCGTATCCCAGTAGACGCCCCAGCCGAGGAGCGCGACCATGAACAATAGCATCACGCCGAAGATGACCGCCGCGTGGCGAAAGTTGTTGAGCATGCGTCCGAACATGACGACCGCGGCCATCGGGAACAGGATGATGCAAACGGCTTCCAGCAGGTTGGTCCAGCCGTTCGGGTTCTCGTAGGGATGCGTCGAGTTCGGGCCGAAGTAGCCGCCGCCGTTGGTGCCCAGCTGCTTGATGGCGACGATGGCCGCCACCGGCCCCCGCGCGATTTCCTGCGGCTTGGCCTGGCCGGCGTCGTCAGTGCCCAGCGCGCCGGTTTCCAGGGTCGTTACCTGTGCGTTGCCTTCCAGGGTCATCGGCATGCCGCCGGCCAGGAGCAGCACACCCACCACGAGAGCGGCCGGCAGAATGATGTAGAACGTCGCGCGCCACAGATCGACGTAGAAGTTGCCCAGGTGCGCATCGCCGCGCAGGCCGCGCACGATGGCCACCAGGGCGGCCAGGCCGATGGCGGGCGAATGAAACTGCTTCCAGCAGATCAGGAACAGCTGGCTGAAGTACGTCAGGTGGACTTCACCCGAATAGTGCTGCAAGTTCGTGTTGCTCAGGAACGAACAGAGCGTATTGAACACCGTGGTCGGCGATAGCAAGCCCTTGCCGTCCGGGTTGAGCGGCAAGAAAGCCTGGAACTGCAAGATCAGGAAGCCGACGATGAAGGTCAGCACGTTCCACAGCAACAACGCCACCGCGTACTGTTTCCAGTCCTGTGGCCCGGTGTCCACGCGCCGCTCGAACCAGCGCCGGAGCGCCGGAGCGCGCCAGCGCTCGTCCAGCACCGACGCCATGTAGATACCGAGCGGCACCGACAGCGCAATGGTAATGCCCACGACGAGTACCGGAAGCAGCCAGATTTGCCACATGGCAAGAGCCTTTCTTCCCTAGAACCACTCGGGCCGCAACAGGGCCGCGAGCAGGTAGACGAACAAGAGCACGGTGACGACGCCGGCCAGCCAGATCATGGCGGCTCCTTTCACACCTTGTCGCAAGCGATGATGAACGCGAACATCAGGCCCAGGGCCAGCAGCCCCAACACGATCAGCGCGGGTATCCAGGTTGGCAGGTCCACGGTTCTCCTCCAGCATGGCGGTCTGTCAATCGGGCCGTTACACGAATTGCAAGCGGGATGCCATTGCCGTGGGGTGTCCCAAGTGGCCATGTTGCAAGGAAATGCTCGAAAGTCCCCGGAAAAAGCCAGGGTCAAAAAAGTGCATTTCGCACGATGCACTCGGGCAGCTTGCACGAATCGCACTGCGGCGCGGCGAGCCAGTCGCGGGCGATGTCTTGCAATCTGCATGGCTTCCCTTGCAGAATGCACGAAGCGGCAAGCGCCGTCAGGCCGCTGCCATAGCGGCGCCGACACTGCAAGGGTTTGATGTCACGCCACTTCCAGGCGGTGGCCGCTCCGTTCTGCCAACGGCACCGGGAATGCGTGCTCGTCACTCGCACGTAGTCACCTGGTCGAGGGAACCATGAACATCCTGGTGATCGACGACGACCAGAACCTGCGAAAATCATTGCGGCTAGCGCTGGAGACGATGAACCACCAGGTCACGGAGGCAGCCGACGGCGCGCAGGCGCAGAGCCTGCTCGGCCATCGCCTGTTCGATGCGGCTTTTCTCGATTTGCGCCTGGCGCGCGAACAGGGTCTCGACGTGCTGCCCGCCCTGCTGCGGCTAGCGCCGGGATTGGCCGTAGTCGTCGTCACTGCGTATGCGACCATCGAGACCGCCGTCGAGGCGATGCGCCGCGGCGCGTTCGACTACTTGCCCAAGCCGTTCACCCCGAATCAACTGCGCATGGTGCTCGACCGCGTCGCTCGTCTGCGCCGCCTGCAATCGCACGTGGAGGACCTGGAGCAGCAGGTGCGCTCGGTGGTGCCGGAGGCGGACCTGCAAACCGACGAAACATCCATGCAGCAGGCGCTGGCAGTGGCGTTTCGCGTCGCGCCGACCGACGCCACCCTGCTGCTGCGCGGCGAAAGCGGTACCGGCAAGGGCGTGCTCGCTCGCGCTGTACATGTCCGCAGCCCGCGTGCGGCGGCACCCTTCGTCACGGTCCATTGTCCGAGCCTGTCCGCGGAATTGCTGGAGAGCGAGCTGTTCGGCCACAAGAAGGGAGCCTTCACTGGCGCGATTCAGGACACGGTCGGCAAGGTCGCCGCAGCCGAGGGCGGCACGCTGTTCCTGGACGAAATCGGCGACCTGCCGCTGGCGCTGCAACCGAAGTTGCTGCGTCTGCTCCAGGAGAAGCGCTACGAACGGGTGGGCGATCCGCGCACGCTGGCCGGCGATGTGCGCATCCTCGCCGCCACCAACCGCGATCTGCGCGCCGCCGTCGCCGCGGGCACGTTTCGCGAAGACCTGCTTTATCGCCTGAACGTCATCGAGGTGGAACTGCCGCCCCTGCGTCAACGGCAGAAGGACATTCTGCCCCTGGCGGAGCACTTGCTGCGGTTCTTCGCACGGCAATCGGGCAAGCCGGTCACCGGCTTCACCGAGGAAGCCCGCGCCGCACTTCAGCGCTACCCCTGGCCGGGCAACGTGCGCGAGCTGCGCAACGCCATCGAACGCGGCGTCATCCTTGCGCCCGACGCCGAGGTTGGCTTGCCCGATCTGCCGGCCCAGGTCGGCGCGACGCTGCCGCCCTGCACGTTGGAAGTCGGTGGGGCCGTGACGCTCGAACAACTGGAAGCCGAGCATATCCGGCGGGTGCTCGCCAACACCTCGACGATGGAACAGGCGTCCGCTGTGCTCGGCATCGATCCCAGCACGCTGTATCGCAAACGGAAACGGTTCAGTCTCTAGTCAGTTGCAGGAATTCGTAACGGACTGACGACGGAGTGCCCATGAAGGTCTCCCTGCGGTGGCGCATCCTGATGACGCTGCTGCCCTTGCTGTTACTACTGGCGATCGTTGGCAGCGCGGGGGCGGTGCTGCTGCATCAACTCGGCGGCCGGATCGATGCCATCCTGCGCGAAAACTACCGCAGCGTGATCTACATGGAACGCTTCAACGAAGCGCTAGAACGCATCGACTCGTCGTTTCAATTCGCCCTGGCGGGCCGCGAGGAACAGGCGCGCCAGCAATACTTGGCGAACTGGGAAGCGCTCCGCGACAACTTGCGGAAAGAGCGCGACAACATCACCTTGCCCGG
>JAEUIF010001032.1 GCA_016795185.1 Planctomycetia bacterium
CGGATAACCGGCCAGGGCGCGGTCGAGTTCGCCAAGAGACAACGTGGACACGGGCAACTGTTCGAGCGCGGCCACGACGGCCAGGCCCGTTGCTTCGTCCTTTGACCGGCTGTAAGCCGGCAGGAGCAATGCAACGATGCCGCCGGGCAGGCGCGGCCAGTCCGCGGTGAGTTGGCTTAATTGCGCTGCGCTCAGGCGACCGGCACCCAGGGTACGCGCTGCCGCAGCCTGCATCGTTGCGGGTTGCTTGGTGCTTAATTGCCGGCGCAGCAAGGCGAATGCTTCCGGCTCCCAACCGCGTTGCCGCGGCGCGACGCACTCCAGCGCGGCGATGCGCACGGCGGCTGGATGATCGGCGTGTTGAGCGATGGCGCGCAGCGCTGCGTCGCACCGCTCCACGCCCCGCGCCTTGACGGTGTAAACCGCTTCGTGCATTACCGCGTCGTCGTCGGCCAGCAGCTTTTCCAGGGCGCTCAGCCAGGCCTCGGGGAGCGTATCCAGCCGCGCCCTCCCCAGGCATTGCAAGAGTTGCACCCGCACGCGCCGTTCCACGTTGGGCCTGGTAAGCGTCTGCGTCACCAGTTGCTGGATCGTCTCGACGCCCGCGAACGTTTGTAGAACGCCGGTCAAGTGGCGCTCGCGTTCGTCGCCGGCTTCGGGCCGAACCTGGCATGCACGCAGCCATTCGACGGCATCCCGTTTCCAATCGTCTCGTTGGAGCGCGGCTTCCAGCAGCAGCCGTTGCAGGTTGGGTTCGTCGGTGTCCAGCCAGGGCAAGACCTGCGCGAAGCGGACGCGACCGCTGACAATCTCTGCCTTGAAGTCCGGCACAGACGGCTCCGCCGCGCCCGGCGCGCGCGGGCTGCCGAGTAACAGCAAGAACAAAGGAGCCAGGCAGCGCGGTGTTCGCATCGGCTGATTCCAATCTCGGCCTGTGGGAGCCTGGGCCGTTCTCCGCAGTTTGTGTGCCAAAGCGGCGATAAGTAGCTGGAGGCGGTCGCTCTTTGCTTCTCGGCGAGCGGCGAGCGTGAGCCCGCTGTTCGTCGCGTTAGAGCATTTTTTGCGACCGGCCGTAGCGGTCCGCACAGCGGCCCCTACGGGAGTTTCGTAGGGTCCGCTGTGCGGACCATAGCACCCGGTGCGACATCCATTTGCAAAAGCTTCAGCCACTGGCCGGTCGAACAGCGGGCAGACGCACGCCGCCCGCCTGGAACAATAACCCGCTCTTCCATCATACTAATGACACATTAACAATACCCGTGGCAAAGCATTTAGCAGTCGGCGGCTCGGCGGTGCTCGATTAGTATTCATCCATCGGTCGCGCCCCACCGATCCAGCCAACGCGGTCAGCGGCGTCCTCCGGCCCTTGGCCCGCCTGCTTCCAGCCAACAGGAGTTTCCGGATGAACCGTTTGTTCCTGCCTGCCATTAGCCTCGTATTGCTCTCGTCGGTCTCGATCCAGGCTGCCGAACGACCGCTGCGCGACGTCATCGACGAGCAGGTCAAGGCGGTCTGGGCGCGCGAGCAGGTCAAGCCCGCGCCGCCGGCCGACGACGCCGAGTTCCTGCGTCGAGTGTACCTCGACATCATCGGCATCATTCCGACCTACGAGGAAGCGAAGGCGTTTCTCGACGACCAGAGCCCGGACAAGCGAGCCAAGCTGATCGACCGCTTGCTCGAACACCCGCGCTACGCCTTGCATCAGGCCGATGAATGGGACCAGGTGCTGTTCGGCCGTAACCCGCCCGGCTACGAGACGCACCGCCGGCCGACCTTCCAGCGCTGGTTGCAAGAGCAGTTCGCCAAGAATGTACCCTACGACCAATGGGTAGCGGCGATCCTCAAGGCCGAAGGCACGACCACGGACGACGGCCCGCCCTGGTTCCTGGCGCAGTACGACCGCCAACCGGAAGACGCCGCCGAGAAGATCACGCAAACCTTCCTGGGCGTGCAATTGCAATGCGCCCGTTGCCACGACCATCCGTTTGAAGCCTGGAAGCAGGTCGATTTCTACGGCGTGGCCGCCTTCCTGGCCCGCTTGCAGGTTATCCAGTTCGACAAGAAGAACAACGAACTGAAGGCAATGATCGGCGAGCGCAACACCGGCGAGGTGCTGTTCACCGGCCCGGCCGCGCAGCAAACGCCCGGCAAGAAGGGCGAGCCGATCAAGCCGAAGTTTCTCCAGGGCGACGCCCTGCCCGAGCCGCCGCCGCCCAAGGACTTGAAGGAAGAACGCAGCCTGCCCGCGAGCAAGGTGCCGGCCAAGCCCTTCTTTTCGCGCAAGGACAAGCTGGCCGAATGGATCACGGCGAAGGACAACCCGTACTTCGCCCGCTCCGTGGCGAACCGGGTCTGGGCGCAGTTTCTCGGACGCGGCCTGATTCATCCCGTGGACAACATGACCGCGAAGAACAACGTCCACCCGGAATTGCTGGCCGCCTGCGCCGAGCAGTTGACCGCGAAGAATTTTGACCTGAAGTGGTACATCCGTGAGCTGTGCAACAGCCAGGTGTATCAGCTGTCGTCCGTCGGCGATGTGGAGGACGCCCGCCCGCAATGGTATGAACGCGCCCGCGTGCGTCCGCTGTCGGCGGAGGAGTTGCTGGAATCCTGGCGACGGGCGACGGGCTTCGACGAGGTGGCGGCGAAGTCGGGCAAACCGACGACTGGCCGGTTCCACGGCGTCACCTGGGACTACATGACTCGCTATTTCGGCCAGCCGAACAATGGCGTCGGCAACTTCCAGGGTGGGCTGCAAGAGCACTGGTACTTGAACAACGGCCAGGACTATCAGCTGATCGCCACCGAAGCCGGCAGCCTGCATCAGAGCGTGCTGACCGACAAGGCCCCGTGGGAAGAGCGCGTGGACCGGCTGTACCTGTCCATCCTGTCGCGGCCCGCGAAGCCCGCGGAAAAGAAGAAGTTCGCCGAATACCTCGGCAACAACGATAAACCTGCCGAACGGCTGCGCGAGGCGATCTGGGTGCTGCTCACGTGCAGCGAGTTCCGGTTCAATCATTAGGATTTGAATTTGTTCGTAGTTCCGCCTTCAGGCGGTGTGCGGCGAAGACCGCCTGAAGGCGGAACTACGAACAATACCGCTTGCCATTGAACATCCATCACGGGCCAACGCCCGTGTCCCCACCGGAGAAACGTCGATGACTCCCCGCTGCCGACCCGCCGATCACTTCAGCCGTCGCACCTTGCTCAAGGGCGCGCTGGCCTCCGCGACCGGCGCTGCCTTCATGAACTGGGGCGAGCTGTTCAATTCCGCCGCTCGCGCCCGCGAGGTCACCAAGGAGCAGAAGAGCTGCATCCTGATCTGGCTCAATGGCGGGGCCAGCCAGTTCGAGACCTTCGACATGAAGGTCGGGCGGCCGACCGGTGGACCGTTCCGGCCGATCCAGACCAACGTGGTCGGCGCGCAGATTTGCGAGCTGATGCCGAAGATGGCGCAGCAGATGGACAAGATCGCCGTCATCCGCTCGATGCGCACCTCGCAGATCGATCATCCCGGCGGCATCCACCTGATGCACACCGGCTACGGGCCGTCGGCCAACATCCGCTATCCCGAAGTTGGGGCGATCTGCGCCAAGTTCCTCGGGCGCGACAAGCCCGACCTGCCGAACTTCATCAAGATCTCGTCCAACGGCGACGCCGGCGCGGGCTTCCTCGGGCCGAACTACCAGCCGTTCGGGCTCGATCACGACGGCAAGCTGCCGCAGTTCGCGAAGTCGAACCTCGATCCGAAGATCGAGGCCAACCGCAACGACCTGCGCAATTTCGTCGAGGATGCGTTCGCCCAGGACCGCAAGGTCGAAGTGGCGGGCATGCACCGCGAGGCGTACGAAAGCGTCCGCCGCTTGCAGAAGGCGCTCAAGGTCTTCGACATCGAGCAGGAATGGACCAAGCACCGCGACCTGTACGGCGACAGCAAGATCGGCAAGGGCTGCATGCTGGCCCGGCAGCTGGTCGAGGCCGGCGTGGCCTTCGTCGAAGTCGGCCAGTCGGGCTACGACACGCACGCCGACAATTTCTCCGGCCACAAGGGACTGGTGCCGCCGATGGATCAGGCCTGGGCCGGCTTGCTGACCGACCTGCACCAGCGCGGCCTGCTCAAGAACACCCTGGTGGTCTGGATGGGCGAGATCGGCCGCACGCCGAGCATCAACAACCGTTCGGGCCGCGACCACTACGTCCGCGCCTGGTCCACGGCGCTGGCCGGGGCACGCATCAAGCCGGGCGTGGTCTACGGCGAGACCGATCTCGACGGCAAGGACGTGAAGGACAAGCCCGTGACCGAGGGCGACTTCTTCGCCACCATCTACAAGGCCCTGGGCATGAACCCGGACAAGGAAAACT
>JAEUIF010001049.1 GCA_016795185.1 Planctomycetia bacterium
CAGCCGACCTGAAGCCGCGCGCCGACAGCGACGCCGCCGAGGTCGGCTGGCACAGCTTGCACCGGCCGCCGGCGCTGGCTTTCGATCATGCGAAAATACTGGCCTGCGCGCGGCAGCAACTCAGAGGCAGCTGAATGAGCCGTGCCGTGCCGGCGTCAACGAAAACAGGCCGCGCTTTCGGAGCGCGGCCTGCTCTGGAGGAGAGAAAGTTATTCAGCGAAGGCCGGTTGCCTCTCGGCGTTCGCGGCGGACTTCCGAGCCGACCACGGCCGCTCCGCCCAGGAGCGTCAAGCTCAGGGCCAGCAGTCCGGATGTTGCGGCAGGCCGTTCGCGCGTCTCCTCGAACCAGACAAGCGCGGCGGTCGTTGCGTGCTCGATGGGGACCAGTTGCTCCGCCAACGGGGAGGCGATGTGAGGCTGCGCCGCCAGCTCAAATACGGGCAACTCTCGGATGGTGGTGGCGTGGTCCGGCAGCGCTCCTGTCGCAGTCTCGAATTCGCCCGCTTGGTCCGGCTGCCCGCTGGCCCGGGCGCTCGACAGCAAGGTGGATGGGCGCGGCGCGGCGGCTGAAGCCGACCTGAACGCGGCGGGCAACGTCGAACCGGCCGCAGCGACGATCTTCCCGGATTGGCTCGGACCCTGAATCGCCTCACCCGGCTCCGCACGCAGCTGCGCCAGTGCTTGCCCGGACAGCGGCGCTGGGATCGAGCGAGCGAGGTCCGTCCCAATTGCTCCACCATCCTTGGGGGCACCGGCCAGCCGCCGCGCCAGGGCGGCGTCATCCGCGTCGTGATGGTCATGACCGAAGGAATACAACTCTTCGCTGAGGTAGCGCAGGATTGACCCGGTCGGCGGTGCGTAGTCCGGAGCGACGCCGAACACGTTGAACATGCTGCGATAACTGTTCTGCGGGTCCGGGCCGGAAGTAGGACCGTGCCCATTCCTGCGGCTGTCCACGTATTCGTTGAAGGTCTGATCCAGGTAGCTGGTGTTCTGGACCCAGAAAGACTGGTTACTGATGCTGTAGCGCAGGCCCATCGTTTCCAGGGCCGACCCGGACTGAACGTGCCACAGCCCATAGGTATGGCCCGCCTCGTGCAACGCCACGTCGGCCAGCGCCAGGGCGGTATCGTTCACGCTGAAAATGCCGTCGCCCATGTGGTCCCAGTACTCGTCGTAGACGAAGGCGATGTCGGTGCGGTTGTTGTTGCCGATGTCGATGTCGCCGGCCACATGGGCGTAGCCGTAACTGAGATTGGACCGGCCGAAGAACAGCGTCGTGCCGCCCAGGTTCTCGGCGGCACCGCCCGTGACGCGCTGCACCGTGATGCCGAACGGCGCCAGGTCGGCTGTCAGGTAATCCACAATCTGACTGATGACCGCGTCCCGCGCACTGGCGCTCACGTCCTGGAGGAAGCGCTGCACGATGATGCCATCGCTGCCCGAGTCGAATTCGTTGACCATGACGGCCCAGTCGGTGCCGGCCCAGCGGGCCAGCTCGGTGCGGGAAATCGACGCGCCGTCGAAGTTGAGGTACAGAACCTTCTGCCCCGTCGTGCCCGCCGGCCGGGTGATGGAGTAGGTGTAGTCACCGGGCTTACTACCGGTGTAATTGGTGATGCCGATGTAATACGTCGCGCCGGCGGTAAGCGCCACGGTGACGCCACTGTCGCGATTGTTGGAGGCGATGTCGTCGTTGAAGGCGACGCGCTGGCCCTGGCTATTGTAGACGCCAAGCACCGGATCGAGAGCACTGGAGCGGCTGGGCGTTTGCGCCAGGATGGTGTAGGCGCCCGTCGTCGGCGCCTGGAACTTGTACCAGTCGATTTCCTTCTTGCTCGAGATCGACTCCATTCCCTCCACGAACTGACTGCCGGCCGGCAAGCTCAGCGTCGTTGTCACGTTGGCAGTCGGCAAGACAATGGTGGCCGGCGGCGTGCTGCCCCAGGTC
>JAEUIF010001084.1 GCA_016795185.1 Planctomycetia bacterium
CAAGGTGTCGCGCACGCATCGGTATGTCCTGACGGACCACGGGCGTACGGCCATCACGGCCATTCTCGCGGCCCGCCAAGCCGACACGGTGAAGCTCGCGGAGGCCGCTTGAGAAATCTGCCCGCGCCGGAAAGATTTCAGACGTTAGCATTGCAAAGCCGTGGGCATGGCACCCAGCGTATTCGTTTCACAACAGGTCCATTCGCTAAACATTCGGTGGTCCATTGCAAAGGAAGTGTGTCGTAGCGGAAGTCGCCGGACTTCCGACAAACTTCCGGAAGTCTGGCGACTTCCGCTACCTTTGAGCTGGAACCGACCACTAGTTTACCACGCAAAGTGTTCTTCTGTACGGTATCTGGTGCGAGAAGTGCCCGCGTTCCCGGCGCGCCGCGTGGAGGCTGCGGTTGCTGACGCCTCTGCGTGCATCTTCCCGGTTCTTTCTCGGTTTTTCGTCGTGTCGTGCTGCGCGGCTCGGTGTTAAACTGGGCAAACTGTAACACCCGCGCGTCCCGGTTCCTGCCACACCCGGAGCCTTTCCCCATGAAACGCTTGACCGTGCTGGCTTTGGCGATGGGCCTGCTGCTCAGCGCCGCCGCCTTTTCGAGCAACTTGCAGCGGACCTCCATCTCCGACCTGTTCATTCAGCAAGAGGACCGCAACCCCTGGACGCACCTGCGGCTCAACAACGACCCGAACGACTTCCAGTTCGTCGTCGTCAGCGACCGCACCGGCGGGCATCGCGAATCGGTCTTCAGCCGGGCCGTCGAGCAGATCAACCTGATGCAGCCCGAGTTCGTCCTGTCCGTCGGCGACCTGATCGAAGGCTACAGCAAGGACGCCGCCAAGCTGACCAAGGAATGGAAGGAGTTTCAGGGCTTCGTCTCGAAGCTGGACATGCCGTTCTTCTACTGCCCCGGCAACCACGACGTGGCCAACGAGTTCCAGGAACAGTTCTGGAAGGAGAAGTTCGGCCGGCGCTACTACCACTTCGTCTATCGCGGCGTGCTCTTCCTGATCGTCAACGCCGACGATCCGCCCGGCAAGGACGGTGGGGTCAGCGCCGAGCAGCAGGCGTACTTCAAGAAGGCGCTCGACGAGAACCGCGACGCGCGCTGGACCATCGTCGCCCTGCACAAGCCGCTCTGGTCGCAGGCCAACGTGGACAAGAACGGCTGGCTGGAAATGGAAAAGCTGCTCAACGGCCGGCCGTACACGGTCTTCGCCGGGCACGTGCATCGCTATCACAAGTTCGTGCGCAACGGCCAGAACTACTACCAGCTGGCCACCACCGGCGGTGGCAGCAAGCTGCGCGGCGTCCGCTACGGCGAGTTCGATCAGATCTGCTGGGTGACGATGAAGAAGGACGGCCCGCTGCTGGCCAACGTCATGCTCGACGGCATCTACCCCGAGGACATGCGCAAGCCGTTGACCGAGGAACCCGGCGTGCTCGCCACCCGCAAGGCCACGCAGCCCACCCAGGGCAAGCTCTACTTCGAGGGCGCGCCCGCCGCCAACGCGCAGGTGTCCTTCTGGGCCGTGGATGCAGCGCAGAAGAAGTTCACCAAGACCGGCGACGCCTTCGCCGACGCGGACGGTTCGTTCGTCATCAGCACCTACAAGGCCGACGACGGCGCTCCGGTCGGCGAGTACGCCGTCACCGTGGTCTGGCGTCAGCCCTGGCTCGACCGCGACGGCAAGCCCGGCCCGAATCTGCTGCCCGCCCGCTACGCCAAGGCGGAAACCTCCGACCTGCGCGTCAAGGTGCAGGAAGGCCCGAACGACTTCACGCTCGAGTTGAAAAAGTAGCCGCTCCAATGGCCCCTCGCCCCTTGCGGGAGAGGGGTTGGGGTGAGGGGTCATTGTTGTAAAATCCACCCCTCACCCCCAACCCCTCTCCCGCAAGGGGCGAG
>JAEUIF010000882.1 GCA_016795185.1 Planctomycetia bacterium
TCCCGGGGGGGGGGGGGGTCTTCCGCGGGGTTTTGCGTGGTCCTGTCGCCGCGGGTCCAACTGGGGGGCGGCCCCCCGCCGCTCGCCCACTTTAGCCAACTCACTCCTGCGAGCGCAGCAATGCGCCGAGGAAAACACCCATGAGCAGGAATATCAGCACGCCGAGCGCGCAGAGCACCGTGCCGATGATGCCGCAAATCCAGCCGGAGCGGGTCTGCCCTTCGCCCTGGGGGTCCATCAGGCCGCCCTGCATCAGCCGCAGGTGCTTGCCGCCGACGATGAACGCCGGCACACCCAACCCCAGGCCAATGACCGGAAACGGCACCACGAACTGGACGCATCCCGGGCAGACGGCCATGAGGCCGATGACGCCGCAACCGATGCTGATCGCGCCGAGCGTCAGCACCATCCCGCCCTGATGGGGCTTCATGCGCTGCGGGGCCTCGTCCATCATGTCGGCGAAGCCTTCCCGGGCCTCGGCCTGCTCCTGCTCGGTTGGCTCCGGCGGCAGGTAGTCGGATGAGGACTGGAAGAGGTTGGGCACCGTCTCGGCGGCGGCCCATTTCGCGGTGCCGCCTTGCAGCACCATGTCGCTGGGTTTCAGCTGACCGCTGCTGGCCAGCGCTTGCAGCTGAGCAAAGGGCACCGGCCCCATTTTCTTGCGGTCGGCGACATAGAACCATTCGTCGGGCATGGACAAGTTACCTGTCTGAGTTAGGCCCACCCGCGGGCGATCTGCTCGCGCACCCACTGGCGGAACGATTTCACGAGTTTGGTTTCATCCAGCTGGCCGCGGCGGAGCAGAAACGCCTGCACCTCGGGGATGGGCAGAAACGGAAAGTGCCGGCTGGCGGTCGCCTCGACGTAGCTGCCATCAGCGCCCAGATGATAAATCCGCAACACCGAACCGTCAAACCGCCAGAGTTCGGGAACCTTCAGGGCGGCATAGATGGCCATACGGTTCAGGCAACTGCGGCTGACTTCGATCTCCACGGCGAGGTCGGGCGGCGGATCGACCGTCAGGTCGATCTCGTCCTTGTCGCGCACCAAGGGTTCGTGTTCGAGGTAGTAGCAGCGATCCGGTTCCAGGCCCCGCTCGATGTCTTCCCGGTTCAAGGTTGTCGAGCCGCCGCTCTGCATCGGCCGATCCAGTTCTTCGGTCAGGACATCGATGAAGCGTCCCAGCAGTTCACCCCAACGCTCATGGCCGTGGGAGATCGTCATGAGTTCGAGGTTCTTTCCATCGAAGGTGAGCCGGACGTGCCGTTCATCCAGAAGGTCGGCGAAGGCGAGATACTGCGGCCATTCGATATTGCGCAGCAGGAAGCGCTGTTCGGCGGAAACCGGCGTGGCCTGGACAATCATGATGCCTCACCCTCCGTTGCCAGTGAGCTTGCGGAACCCCGCATCGCGCAGCCGTTGCTCGCACCAGCCAGTTTCTTCCGGAGTCAAACGGCCCGGCGGCGCTTGGTCGTAGCGGAGCAATTCGGGATACGGGCCTTCGTCCCAGCAGCGCTGGAAGACCGCTTGTAGGTCGAGCGCCACGTCGCGGTCGTCCTCGGCCAGCGGGATGCCGACGCGCGGCAAGCGCTTTGGCAACGGCACCGCGTAGACTTCTTGCCGCGACGGCCAGCGCCGCGTGACCGTCACGAGGTAATGCCAGGGCCGCACTTGCTCCAGGTGTTCGGCGGACAGGCGCACCGTCGGCTCTCCGGCGCGCAGCAGATCGATCTCCACCAGGTTGGTCCCGCCCGCCCAGAACTCCTCGCGCTTGGCGAGATACGAAACTCTGCCTGGCCCCGCCGCCTTGTTGTCCGGGCTGAGCACCTCGATGGCCGTCACGATGCGGTTGCCGGCCGCCGGTTCGATGATGTGCAGCAACGGTTGGCGAATCTCCTCGCGCCACAACTCGAAAACCGCTGGAGCATCGGCTTCGAGCATGGCCGTTCCGGCAGCGGCGCGCGGCAGCGACGACGAGGTGCGCACGACGGACAAATCGGGGTAAATCGGCCGATCCGATTCGACGACGTACAGGCGGTCCTGCGTCAGGGCCGCATAACGGGGCCGCAGCAACGGCTGTAGCGCGCCTCGAATGCACGCGATCAAGCTGTCGTGAAAGTCTGGCCAGATTTCGGGCCGTTCGATGTAAGGGTCCATACCGGGAAACGGGCAGGACATGGGATCAACCTCCGGAAATGCTCGGTCGATGCTCCATTGTACGGTCGGCTGGCGTCTCCCATCAATCCACGTACACGAACTCATTCAGACACATCAGCACCTGGCAGAAGTCAGCAAAGGCCAGTTCGCGGGCGTCGGCCTTGTTCGCCTTCTGGTAGGACGCCAGCTGCGCCTTCACGAAGGCCGAGGATTCGGCCAACTCGTCGGCGCTCGGCGGGCGGCCCAGGGCGATGCGGTAACCGGTGGGCACGGCGGTTTCGACGGTGGTCTGTTCGTCCGGTGCGATGCGTCGGGCGAAGCCGCGCGCGTGACCGCGCACCTGCGGGTTGTTCAGCAGCAAGAGCGCCTGCGGGGCGATGGTCGTCGTCGGCCGGTCGCCGATGCTGGTCAGGGCGTCCGGAGCGTCGAAGACCTGCATCATCGGCTGGAGCTTGCTGCGCTTCACCGTGAAGTAGATGCTGCGCCGCTGGCTGTTGTCGTCCAGGGTGCCAGGGCCGTACATGCGGGCGTTGAGTTGGCCGCCGACAGCCAGCATGCTGTCCCGGATGACCTCGCCTTCGAGACGACGCGCCGGCCGCCGCCAGCACCACTTGTTCTCCCGATCAACCTTCGCCTTGGCTTCGTCGAACTGCGAAGACTGCTGGTACGCTGCGGTGCTCATGATGAGCTTGTGCATCGGCTTCAGCCGCCAGCCATTGGCGATGAGTTCCGTCGCCAGCCAGTCGAGCAGTTCGGGATGAGTCGGCGCTTCGCCGCGATTGCCGAAATCGCTCGGCGTGGCCACGATGCCCCGCCCCAGGTGATGCTGCCAGAGTCGGTTGACGATGACCCGCGCCAGCAGCCGGCCCGCGCCGTGCTCGGTGTCGGTCAGCCATTCGGCCAGCGCCCGACGGCGGTAAGAAGTTCGCCAGCCGGCGGGCGGCGCTGCTTGCCAGCGCTTCTCGGCGTCGGCACCTGCCAGCAGCACTTGCAGGTAGCCGGGCATGGCCAGCCCGTCCTTCTGGTTTACATCGCCGCGGCGCAGGAAGTGGGTTTCGTTCAGGAAGTCGGCCCCCTGCGAGTGTAGCCGGATCGGCGGCAGGCCCTCGCTGGAGACCAGCATCTTCGGCGGCTGCGGCGCCTTCTTGGCGTGGTCCTGGACTTTCTGATTGACCTTCTTCCACTCGGGGTCAATCGTGCGATACCACTTCAGCAGTTCCGCCGCCTGTTCCTTGTTGCGCTCGGCGGCCGGCAGCTTCAGGACGTTGGCGACGTTCTGCGGCGGCTTCGCCTGCTGGGCCGCGGGCGATTTCTCCCATTCGACGAGGCGCACCGGCAGTTGCTCGTCCTCGAACTTCTTCAGAGTTTCGACGATACCGGCGTGTTCGCGGTCGAACGCTTCGCGGGACTTCGCGAAGCCTTCGGGCAACGGCTTGACCTCGACCTCGCTACGAATCGTGGTCGTAAACGCCGCCACCAGGCGGTAGTAGTCGCGCTGAGGAATCGGGTCGAACTTGTGGTCGTGGCAGCGAGCGCAGCCGACGGTCAG
>JAEUIF010001104.1 GCA_016795185.1 Planctomycetia bacterium
GCTGACGCCCGCCGCTCGCCTGGAACAATCGGTATTCCAAACGATTGCAGACTGTTCACCGTTTGAAATGCAAATTGATGACCGGCTCCTCGCCGGCAAGCTTCAAGTCGGCCAGGCGCGGCGTGCCGAGCGGCACCACCCGGTTTGCGGTCTCATCGATCAGACTGGCGCGGTAGCCGAGTTGATAGAGGTTGTCCAGTAGCTGGTCGGGATCGTAGCCGGATTGCCGTAGCCGATGCGGGGCGTATTCGACAATCAGTTCCAGCCCCGGCTGCTTCAGAGTTGCCTTCATGCCGTCGAGAATCATCCCCTCGGCCCCTTCCGTATCGATCTTGATGAGCTTGATCGCTCCGCGGGCTTGCCAGTAGTCGTCGAAACGCACGGTGGCGACATTGATGAAATGTTTGCCGCCATCGTGCTCGATGACCAGGCTGTGCATGCCCAGATTGTCGGGGTTGAGGTAGAGCTTGAACGAGCCGGCGGCGTTGGACAGGCCCTTCTCCTCGACGACCACGTTTTGCAGACCGTTAGCTTCCAGGTTGCGCCGCAGCACGGCGAGGCTGGCGGGGTCTGGCTCGAAGGCCACCACCCGGCCCTGGTCGCCCACGGCTCGGCCGCCGTGGACGGTGTACCAGCCGATATTCGCCCCCACGTCGATGAAGGTGTCACCTTCCTTCAAGATGTCGCGCACCAGCGCGGTCTCGGTCGGCTCGTAATGCCCCTCATTGATGAGCATGCGTGTCAGGTAGTTGTCGCCGGGTTGCAAGTAGAAGGTCGCGCCGCCCACGGTGACGCGGCCGGTCAGCCGGAAGACGATGCGGTTCCAGGAATGGATCACCGTCCAGGGCACGAAGACGAGCGCGAACAACACGAGTCCCATGTTGACGTACCGCAGCGGACTGCGTCGCGGCGCGCTGCCGGCTTCGGGAGCCTGCGCGGTCATGGTACGGGCCTCGTGGGAAGAAGCGGGAAACCGGCGAAAGTATAGCTTACGGGGCGGCGAATGCCAGCCGAGCCGCTCGCACCCTCCGCTGCCAGACGGCACAAGAACGGCTTCAGCCAAGTTCAGATGCGCGATTGCCAGATCGTCGGGTCGCGCCTGGTGTGGAACACCGCGATCACCCGAATCTGTTTTGGCAGCACTCGATAAAGGATAAGGTACGGAAAGTCACGAACCAGCGCCCTTCGCACATCCAGGTAAACGCACTGATGCAGACGCGGCAATGCGGCGATGCGAGCCAGGACCTCTTCGACCCGCTCGGCGAATCGGTCGCCCCGGCCGGGTTGCTGGCATTCGTACCAGTCGTGGGCTTCGTCGAATTCGCCGCGAGCCTCACGGCGAAAGACCACACGCACGGTCATGACGGGCGCGTCCGGGCGCGAGCTTCTGCGCGGATCGTCTCCCACGGCACGCCATCGTCCGGGTGCTGGTCGTCTTCGGTGAGGCGACGTTCCAGTTCGCGCTGCTGGGCTTCCGTGAGCGGCGGCGCTTCCCCGGCGAGTTCGTCGCAGAGTGTCTGTACTAGCCGCAGTCGGTCGTCCGGACTCCAGGAGCGGATGGCAGCCAGCGCGGTTTGATAGTCCATGATGCGGCTCCGGAACAGATATCTTGGTCGTGGTATTGTATCACGCGCCCAGAACCGCCAAAGGTGCCGCCGCAACAGCCCGCACCAACGTCGGGTCGTCGTTCGTAAACGCTCTCGATCAATCAGCAGTCAATTCCGCCAATTGTACTGCCTGCTACGAAGGCTTCGTGCAGCATAAAGCCCGTAGCCGGCTGTATAATAATCAAGGGCAAAGCCTGGCAGCCGCCCACGAAGCTACCAGCACGCGCAGGCGCCACGGCGCGGAGTACGAGGGAAAATAAGTCATGCCGCGAACGCAAGGCAAACCCAAACCGCAATCCAAGGGGCCGTCGGCTGCCGCCAATGGTTCTGCCATCGAAGTGCTCACGCTGGCCGAGGCCGCCGCGTACTTGCGACTCTCCGAAGACGCAGTCCGAACAGCGGTACGGGAACATGGTCTTCCCGGTCGCGAGGTCCATGGCGACTGGCGGTTCCTGAAAGCGGGCATTCAGGAATGGCTGATGCGCGCGCCGAAAGCAACGTCAAACAAGGACGCCTGGAGGGCTTTGGTGGGCGTTTGGAAGCACGACCCAACCGTTGATGCACTTCTGGAGGAAATCGACCAGCAGCGGAAGCAACTGGCCTCCGAGGTTGATCGATGAGAATCCTGGAAACCAATACGCTCACCCACCTCTTTCGGAGCCATCCGCGCGTGGTTCAACGGGATCACTTCCTGGCCTACTCGCTCAACCGGCGTTGTCTTTCGCCTGATTAGGCGAGCGGCGGGCGTGAGCCCGCTGTTGATGGTATCAGCG
>JAEUIF010001109.1 GCA_016795185.1 Planctomycetia bacterium
GGAAATAGAGGAAGAAGTAGCCCAGGCCGATCTGCGACAGCACATTGACGAACGACCAGTTCGTTTGTTTGCTCCAGTTCGACGACAGGAAAACGCCGAGCAGCACCAGCAGCAGCGAGCGCCACAGTGCATGGCCGTAAATCTTCCAGGCCGGCGCGCCCTTGGCGAGCCGGCTCGCATACGAGTACGGCAGCGCCACGCCGACCATGAACATGAACGACGGCTGGATCAAATCCCAGAACGAGCACCCGACCCACGGCACATGGTCCGTATGGAACGCGAGTGCTTTCCAGAAAGGCGACACCGTGCCGTCCGGGCTATTCTTGGCCATCTGCTTGACGACTTCCGGAATCGCCAGGCCATGCGAGGCCATCGCGATCATGATGAAGCCGCGATAGGCGTCGAGCGAAACGAGGCGGTCGCCCGGCTTGACCGTCTCCGCGAACTTCGCGAAGCCCTCGGAGGCAGGCGCTGCCGGCGCTGCCGGTTCAGGCAACGGCTCCGCGTCCGGGGTCGCGGGCGGCGAGGTCTGGACCGGCGAGTCAGCGACGGGGATGGTGGACATGCGCAGGATTCCGCCAGGGTTCGAGGTTGGCTGCGGGTCCATTGTCGGCCAGAGCGGCGCGGCGGGCAAGCCCGCTTCAAGTCCGCTTGCGGTTTCGGGCAGCTTCGTTCGCCACCGGGATCATTTTCCTTTCCGCCGCCCCGCGCGCCGGGTATCATCTCTTCAACGCCCGCGATAGGTCGTCTGCCCCGCCGAATCCTCCCTGGTTCGCCAAACACACCGCATGCCACGAGGACTGCCATGAGGATGCACCGTTACCCCTTCCTGGTATTGTGTTCGCTGCTGGTCGGCTCCGCGCTGTTCACCCCGGAAAGCGGTGCGCAGAAAGGCCAGCCGCCCGCTGGCCCGCAGGCGCCGAACCTGGCCATGCCCATGCCGCTCGGCATGCAGCGCGGCAGTTCGTTTGAACTGGTGCTGACGGGCGCGAACCTGGCGGAACCAGTCGCCCTCATGACCAGCATTCCCGGCCTGAAGGCGACCTTCCCGGAAGACAACAATAACGGGAAGGACGCTGCCAAGCTGCGTGTGCTGCTCGAAGCGCCCAAGGACGCGCCGCTGGGCACGCACACCCTGCGCCTGGTGACGGCGCGCGGCATGTCGAACCTGCGGCTGTTCTGCCTCGACGACCTGCCGCAGACGAACCAGGACGCGGCGAGCAAGGTGAAATCCACGCCGCAGGCGCTGACCGTGCCGGGTGTGGTGGCGGGGCGCATCGATGCCGAGGGCAGCAACTTCTACAAGATCAACGTCCAGGCCGGGCAGCGGCTCAGCTTCGACGTGCTCGGCCGCCGTCTGGGCAGTCCGATCGACCCGCTGCTGTCGATCACCGATCTGAAAAACCAGCGTGAAGTCGCTTACAGCAACGACGCGCCGGGCCAGCAGACCGACGCCCGGCTGACGCATACCTTCAAGGAAGCGGGCGAGTACCTGATCGAAATCCGCGACGTGATGCACCGCGGCGGCGCGGACTACGTCTACCGGCTGCGCGTTGGTGATTTCCCCTGCGCCACGACTCCGGTCCCGATGGCCGCCAAGCGTGGCAGCAAGGTCAACGTGGCGTTCGCCGGGCCGGCCGTCGAGGGCGTCGCGCCCGTCGAAGTCAACGTGCCGAGCGATCCGGCCATCAACACCGTCTGGGTGGCGCCGAAGGGCGCAAGCGGCTTGCATGGCTGGCCCGTCGCCCTGGTGGTCAGCGACTACGATGAGGTGGTCGAGCAGGAACCGAACAACGATCCGGCCAAGGCGACGCCGGTGCCCGTGCCGGGCGGCGTCACCGGCCGTTTCGAGCAAAAGAGCGATGTCGACTACTTCAAGCTGCCGCTCAAGAAGGGCCGCTGGCTCATCGAAGCGCAAACGCTGGAACTGTACTCGCCGACGGAAGTCTACATGGCGCTGAAGGACGGCAAGGGCGCGGACGTGGCCAAGCTGGACCCGAAGGCCGCGCCCCGGCTCGATTACACCGCCAAGGACGACGGCGATCACACCCTCGCCGTGGAGCACCTGCACTACTGGGGCGGGCCGGGCGAGACCTATCGCATCACGGTGACGCCCTACGAACCGACCATCGAGGTCACGCTCGGCAGCGAACGCTTCGACTTGCCGCAAGGCAGCGCCGCCCTGGTGCCGATCCAGGCCATCACCGCGAAGGACTACAAGGGGCCGGTCGAGTTGAGCGTGGTCGGACATCCGGGGGTCACCGGAACCAAGACCATCAGTTCCGAAGCCAAGGGACAGAACAATCAGCCGGCGGCCCTGATGCTGATCTCGGCCGCGCCCGATGTGCCGATGGGCGGCTACCCGATCCGGGTGCAGGCCAAGGCGATGATTAACGGCAAGCCCGTGGTGGCGTTTGCCCATGCCAAGCCGACTTTGAGCCAGTCGCTGGGCGGGCTGCCGTTCCCGCCGCGCCAGTTGATCGAGCAGCAGGTGGTAGCCATCACGGAGAAGCCGCCGTTCACGCTGACGGCCAAGTTCGATCTGCCCGAAACCCTGAAGGGCGGCAACGCCGTGTTGACCATCAGCGCCGCCCGCGCCGAAGGGTTCGATGGAGAAATCGCCCTCGCTCCCATCGGCCTGCCGGCCAACGTGACCACGGCGGTCAAGAGCATCCCCAAGGGCAGCAACGAGTTCAAGGCCGAGCTGAAGGTCGCCGCCGGCGCGGCCTACGGTGATTTCCCGATCAGCTTCAACGGCAAGGCGAAGCACGGCAACAAAGACTTCAGCGTGATCGCCGCGCCGGTGTCCCTGGTCGTCGCCTTGCCGTTCGACCTGAAAGTCGAACCGTCGCCGCTCAAGATCGATGTGGGCGAGAAGGCCAAGGTGAAGGTCGTCGCCGTGCGGAAGGGCGGCTACAACGGGCCCATCGCGGTCGAGGTCAAGGGCCTGCCCGCCAACGTGACGGCGGCCAAGGGCAACATCGACATGGACAAGAACGAGGTGGAACTCGAAATCTCCGCCGCCGCGAATGCCGCCGCTGGTGAAAAGGCCGATGTCAACGTGGTCGGCACCGCGCCGGCTGCCGCGAACCAGCAGAACACCTCGCCGAACTTCACCATCGCGGTGAATAAAAAGTAGCGGTATCCCCGTTTAGCCGCGAGCCGCAGGCGAGCGCTGGGAACCAGCGCTCGCCTGCGGCTCGCGGCTAGACTTTTTTTGGAAGTGGAGCACGCGATGAATCTTTTCGACAAATACCAACTC
>JAEUIF010001111.1 GCA_016795185.1 Planctomycetia bacterium
GGTCGCCCTGGCCGATGGTTTCCAGTTGAAAATGCTCCGACAGCACCGTCTTCAACTGCTCGGCGGTCAAGTTGGGCAGGCCGGACAACAGCCGATGCGTCGGTAGGATGACCAGGCCCGGATCGCTCATGCCCACCAGCATCATCAGAATGAAGTTCGGGGCGTCGTCGTCGCGCACCTCGCCGGCCGCGCGGCGGTCTTCGAGATAGCGCAGGCCGGTTTCGTAGCGGTGGTGCCCGTCGGCGATGAAGATGGGCTTCGGTCCCATCAGGCCCGTGACGGCGCTGATGGTCTGCTGATCGGCAATCGGCCAGAGTCGGCTGACCACGCCGAGATGATCGGTCGCTTCCAGCGGTAAGGCCCGGCCGACCGCCTTGTCGAGCAAGTCCTGCACGGTGTTGCTGTCGTCCGGAAACAGGCCGAAGATCGGGCTCAGGTTCGTGCCCGTGGCGTGAAATAGCTTCAAGCGATCTGCCTTGGGGCCGGACAAAGTTTCCTCGTGCGGATAAATCCGGCCCGTGCCGAACGGTTCCAGCCGCACGCGCGCGAGGAAGCCGCGCCGCGTGAAGCGCTGACCTTCCACCTCGAAATCCTGGTGGTAGACGTAAAGGGACCGCGCCGAGTCTTGTGTCAGGATGCCATCCTGCTGCCAGTCGCGCAGGAAACGGGCCGAGCGGGTGTAACGGTTGTCAGTGTCGCTGTCGGTGGGCTTCTCGCGCTCCAGGATCAGGCGAATCACATTGTAGGGGCTGCGGTCGTACAACTGATCCTGCAACCCGGCGTCGATCACGTCGTAGGGTGGCGCGATGACGTCGGCCAGCTTGCCGACTCGGCCCAGGTCGTAACGAAAAGCGCGGAACGCATGCACGTCGGCCATGAGAACGACTCTCGCAAGGTGGTTGGGCGACGGCGGCCATCCGGGGACCGTCGCCGCCGCAAACGCGGACTGGATAGTCTTTTTCTATGCGCCGACGCACTTCCGGGAAGTTGTCGAGGTGAGGCCGTTCACCGCCGTTGTCGGCAAGTCGTGTCGGGGCCAGTCATAGTATGGGCCGCGCCGTCAGGCACAGATGCCAGCCGAAGCGCTGCTCCAGTCGCCGGAACAGCGCGGCTGGCCAATGCCGGAAGTACCATTCCTTGACGTAGCGGTACTCCTTGTACGCCTCGACCTGATACGGAAAGATGTGATCGACCCAGGATTCCGAGACAGTCAGACCCTGGCGCTCCAACAGCCGGCAGGCTTCCTGACGGGAGTAAGTGTACGTGACCGGGCAGCCCGTCTGCGCCTCCGAATGCTTCGCCACCAGTTCGGCCCGTCGCCAGAACTTGCCCTGGCTCGCCGTCGCCAGCAACTGGAAGACCTTCCAGGCGTAGCGATGGTAGAGCATCAGTTTGACGGTGCTGTCCGCGTGCAGGTAGGCCCGCAGTTGCTCCAGCGCCCGCTCGGGGTGTGGCGTGTGGTGCAGCACGCCGAAGGAATAGACCAGGTCGTAAGGCTCCACGGGCAAGCTGCGCTGCAACTCCTCGACATTGGCCCGGAAGAAACGAATGCGGTCGCTGACGCCGTAGACCGCGGCGCGCTGCTGAGCCACTTCGAGCGATTTTTCCGACAGATCGACGGCGGTGACGAAGGCCCCGTGCCGTGCGAAGTTGATGGTATCCGTGCCAATGCCACAGCCGATTTCGAGGACGCGCAAGCCGCGCCAGCGCGGAAAATCGGCGAAGCGCGGGATGTGCGGCTCGACGAAATACTTACGTTGCTCGACTTCATCGAAGTAGGCGCGGGTGCCGACGTCGCGCGGCGAATGGCGGATGTTGCACGGCCGACGGTTCCAGTAGTCGGCCACGCTTTCGATGGGCACGTCGGCAAAGAGTTGCTGCGGCATGGTGCGGATTCCTGCGAGATAGTTCGTCACAGCGACTTCGGCATGATGGCGTGCAGCAGCCGTGACAACGGATTGTTGCCGGTAAAGAGTCCTCGCCGTTCGCCCTGCGGCAGCTTGCCTTTGTCGCTCTGAAAGCGCGGGAATACATAAGGTTCCGGCGCCTCATTCAGCGTGAACCAGAACCAGTGGCCTTGCAGCGAGAAGAGGTCGTCGCCGAGCAGGCGCTGGAGTTCCTCGCGCCGCCCCGCGTCGTTGGCGAACTCGGCGAACAGGCTTTCATCGGCCGAGTGCAGCGGCAGGCTGTTGCGCGTGGCGAAGTCGATGATCGAGATCGCCTGGCCGACGCTGGAGCAGATGTGGCCAATCCAGAATTTTTCGTAGACGCCGTGGCCGCCCTTCCACAGACCGGAGTCGCCGTAGTCGCGGGGCGGGCTGCAAAAGCGCAGATCGGACATGTCGTGCATGATGACCGCATGCGGGCGGCCGGCGAGCAACGGCAGCAGGTTGCCCAGCACGCATTCGGCGATCTCAAAGCCGTGCGCGTCCCACAGGACCAGCACCCGTTCGGCGCTTTCCAGCAGCGGCGCGAAGGAGTAGTCGAGGATGTCACCTTGAATCAAGCGGCCGGGCGCGAACCATTCGGGCGCGCACAGCGCTTGCAGCTTCGGCAGCGTGACGGCATGCCAGTGGTTCGTCAGGCACAGGCTAAGCAGCTGACAGGGCGGCTGCCGTTGCATCAGGCGGGCCGTCTCCAGGAAGCAGCAGGTGGAATTGCCGAAGCCGCGGCCCAGTTCGATGATCAGGTCCGGAGCGAACTCCAGCGTGAACGCGCTGACCTGCGCCCACTGCGGCGGCGAGAAATCGCCGGGCCGACCGACGGCATCGATCAGCGAGCGCAGTCGGGGCGCGTTGGCCGATAACACCTGACGCTGATTCCACAATGCCTGAGCGGGGGTGGCGACGTCCATGATGAATCCTTGGTTGGTGTTCGGTACCCAAAGGAGTTTGTAAACGGGTGTTGCAACGGGCGCTACGGTTCGCACAGCGGACCCTACGGCAATTTCGTAGGGTCCGCTGTGCGGACCGCTACTGCCGGTCGCAAAATGCTCTAGCCCGCGATGGTCGCTGCTGCCGGCAAGCGTGGCTGTCCATGATGCTTGCCCAGGCCGATATAGCGCACGTCCGCGGGCAACGCCTGGTCGGCGAATAGCCGCCAGCAGTCGATCAGCGTCAGCGGCTTGCAGGGTTCGCGTCGCGCCAGTTCTTCGCCCAGCTCAAAGTAGTCCGTGCAGGGCAGGCACAGCACCAGCACATCGGCCCGGCGGGCGCAGTCCAGCGGCGATGATGCAGCCTTTACGTCACTCGGCAGCCGTTGCAGCGCGGCATCGAGCGCCAGCGGGTCGTGCAGCACCAGCGAGACGCCGCGCTCGGCCAGTTGTTCCGCCAGTTCAAACCCTTGCGATTGTTCGACGACCGGCGAGCCGGGCTTGTACGTCAATCCCAGAATGCCGACCGTGCCGCCCGCCGGCAGTTCGTTGCTGACCAGCTCCAGCAAACGGCTGAGTTGGCGTTGGTTGACGCGGTCAATGGCGGTGGGCAGCGGGGCGGGCAATTGCAACGAGCGTGCCAGCGCCGTCAAGGCGGCGTTGTCGCGCGGGAAGCAGGGGCCGCCGTAGCCCAGTCCCGCTTTCAGATATTTCATGCCGATGCGGCTATCCAGGCCGACGGCGGTCGTCACGTCATCGACGTCCGCGGCGGGCAACTGCTCGCACAGTTCCGCCAGCATGTTGGCGAAGGAGATTTTCGCCGTCACGAAGGTATTGATCGCCAGCTTGGCCAGCTCGGCGCTGGCGAACGACGTGCGCCGTAGCGGCGGGTCATTGTTGCAGAGGCTGAGAATGGCTGCGGCCACGACATCGCCCGCGCGCGGGTCGGACTCGCCAATCAGCACCAGGTCAGGTCGGCTCAGATCGCGAACCACGCTACCCAGGGCAATGAACTCCGGGCTGTAGCAAAGGCCAAAATCCGGCCCACAGCGCTTGCCCGAATGCTGTTCCAGTGCCGCGCGAATTCGGCCCCCGGTCGCGCCGGGCATGACGGTGCTGGTGATGACCACGGTATGGCGGGCGGTCTTGTCGCGCAGCGCCAGGCCGATGTCCCGACAGGCTTGCAGAACGTAACGCAGCGAAAAGCTGCCATCGGGTTGACTGGGGGTCGGCACCACGACGAAGGTCAGTTCCGTATCGCGAATCGCCGCGCTGGTGTCCGTGGTGGCCGTCAGGCGACCCTGCGCTTCGCGCAGCAGGCGTTCTAGCTCGGGTTCGATTACTGGCGGTTGTCCCTGATTCACCAATGCGACGGACTCCGCGTTGAGATCAACGCCCACGACCCGATGGCCGCACGCCGCGTAGCAAGCCGCCAGCGGCGCTCCCAGCTTCCCCAAACCAATGACTGAAATGTTCATCCGTGGCACCCTCCTTGGTCCCGCGTTGCTTCAGCGCTCCACGGCAGCCGCCGTGCCGAACGCTTCCGGTTGCTCCGCCGGTAGCTCAACGTTCGACCGCGCGGCGGGCGCGCCCGGCACTGATTCCGAAATGTCCGCGTCAGCCAGGCCCCACTCGGTGGTGTTCCAGACCAGCGGAATGGCTTGCTTGCTCATCTGGTGCGCCCATTCCATCACGGTCAGCGGGTCGAGCACCGGCACGTTCTGCTTCGCCAGGCGGGCCAGCAGCGGCGCGCAGCCCTGCGGCGTCCAACCGGAACCGACGGCATGCTCGATGTGATAGATGCGCATCGGCTCGGGCAGCACTTCCTCGGGCCAGCCGTGGAAGTAGGCCAGATAGAGCAGCACCGTGTCGATGTGCAGCGAGAACATCTCCAGCTCGGGATAGCCGCGCACCGTCTCCCACTGCTCGCGGGCCATGAGCGTGAAATCGCCGCAGGCCGTCGAATGCAGCGCCGGCACTTTGGCGCTTTCGTCGCGGTCCACGCGTTCCGTCTTGATCGGGCCGGCAGCCAGGTCCGCCAGCCACTGCCGGCGGCGTTCCTCGAACTCGCGTTCCGCCTGGCGGATGCGGGCCCCGCGCATGGCCCGGTAACTCAAGCGACCAAGGCCGCGCAGCCAGTCCGGACACAGGCGTGCCAGGCGGCGCAGCCAGAGCCGGGGCGGCATGCGCCAGCGCGGTTGCCCGGCGCGAATGGGGCCAAAGACACGGAAGTCCAGGATGCGCTCATCATCCGGCGTGGCCTGGCCGCCGCCGGTCGTATGAAAGGTAAACTTGCTGGTGCGGCCGGGCCGCAGCGGTAAGGTCAGCGCGATGAGGCGGTCGCCGGTGACGACCGCGCGCGCCGCCGTGCGCTCCAGGCCGTCGCGCACTTCGAGCATGAATGGCACGCGGTTCAGCCCCGGCCCCGGCTCCATCGCGAAATGCGCGGTCCATTCGCTGGCGGACTCGGAACGGACGAGGATAGCCGCATCGTTGCGCGCCCAGCGGTAGTGGCTGCCATTGCAGCGTTCCGGCGGATACCAGCCCGCGCCGAAGCGCAGCCCGAGGTCCGCGGACGCTAGATCGTCGCGGTCGAGTGTGGCGGCTTCCTGGTCGAACGACGGGATACGCACACCGTCGGGGGTCAGGTCGAAGGTGCCTTCGCGGGTGTTCACCCGGATCAGGTGGTCCCGGCAATAGGTCAGTTGCTCATCCACTGGCGCGTCGACGGGCACGTCAGCCGCCGCGTCGTAGCGGTCAATGCGGTAAATCTTGCCCGACTGCAACCCACCCGACGCGATGAATTGCATCAACTCATCGGAGAACAGGATGTCGATGTTGGTCGCCAGGATGAACCGGCCGCGCGCCCGACGGATGCCGACGTTCTTGGCGATCATCTGAAAGAGCGGCAGGCGGTGCGCATGACGGAAACGGCGGTGCAATTCCGGCGGCACTTCCAGGATGCGCACCCGGCAAGCGCCGCTCTCGGCCGGCCAGCGCAGCGCCTCGGACAGGCGCGGCCGATCGGGCGGCGGGTTCCACTCGACCACGATCAGTTCGGCGTCGAGGTCGTGCCGATTGCACTGGCCGATCAGCCCGTTGATGAACGCCTGCATGCGTCGCAACAGATTGCCGCCGTGATTGTCGTTGCGGCAGGTCACGACCACGGAAAGCAGCGGTTCCGAACGTCCCATGATTCCTGGACCTCAACGGGAATTAGTTTCGGACGCGCGCTCAGCCGGCGAACGACTGTTCATCGGGCGTGCCATGCCGCCGCGCCTTGGCGCGTCGCTGAGAAGCCAGCAGCTTGCGGTTGAGTTGCAAGCGCACCTGGTCCTCGATCCAGCGGTACGTGCGTGCCAGCCCCTCTTCCAGCGATACCTGCGGCTCCCACTGGAGCACGTCGCGCAACCGGGTATTGTCCGAATTGCGCCCGCGCACGCCCTGCGGTCCCGCCACATACTTCTTCTCAATGGCGATGCCCGCGACGGCCGCCGTCAAATCGGCCAGTTCGTTGATCGTCACCAGGCGGTCGGTGCCGAGGTTGAGCGGTTCCGCGTAGTCCGAGCGCATCAGCCGTTCGATGCCTTCCAGGCAATCGTCGATGTAACAGAACGAACGGGTCTGTTCGCCGTCGCCCCAAATCTCGATGACGGGGTTGTTGGTGAGCTTGGCCGAAGCAACCTTGCGGCACATCGCGGCGGGCGCTTTTTCCCGACCGCCCTGCCAGGTGCCGAGCGGACCGTAAATGTTGTGGAAGCGGACGATGCGGGTTTCGAGCCCGTAATCCTCGCGGAAGTGCTGGCAGGCCCGTTCGGTGACGAGCTTTTCCCAGCCGTAAGCGTCCTGCGGCTGCGCGGGGTAGGCGTCCTCTTCGCGCAGCGCGGTGACCTCGGGACGTTCTTGCAAATACTCCGGATAAACGCAGGCCGAGGAAGCGTAGAGGTAGCGCTGCACGCGGTTGCGACGTGCGGCTTCCAGGGTATGGGTGCTGATGAGCAGGTTGTTGCGGAGGATGCGGGCGTGATGCTGGGAGATGAAGCCCATGCCGCCCATGTCGGCGGCCAGGGCGTAGACTTCATCGATGTCGCGCGTGGCTTGCACACAGTCGCCGAGTTTGCGCAGGTCGAGCAGGCGAAACTCATCCGCCCCGCTAGCGGCGTACTGCGGGAGTTTGCGGTCCACGCCGCGCACCCAGTAGCCCTGCTCCTTGAGGTATTTGACCAGATGATGGCCGATGAAGCCGCCCGCGCCGGTCACCAGCGCCTTGATTCCACGCGACATCGACGGGGGTCTCCTTCCTTGGATCGCATCCCGCGCTGCTCGATCTCTCCGGCCGAAGGCTCAATCCGCGCTCATTGGCGCGTTCGTGGCAAGGTGCGAGGGATAGGTCGTGCTGGGAATGCGAGCATTCGCCGAAAGGCAACGCGAGATGCCTCCCTGCCTGGGCATCATCCTGTCGTGGCGTCCATCCCTGGCGCCGGCCGTTTCCCGCAACTTGGCGAGCGGGGAGCTTGCTGGAGTGCCGCGAACTTTAGTAGCTTCGCGATTTTCTGTCAACCCCGCTTTCTGGGACCTTGGCGCAAGTGACACCGCTTGCGGTCTAGCAAGGCGCGCACCTGTTCTTGATTCTCCCTTCGATCCCGGTACAATTCGCGGCCGGCAACGCAGCTTGGCACCTCAACCGGATCACGCCCTCCCTCTCGACGGTACGGAACGAGGCACTCTACTTCCGGAGAATCCCCCAGTGGGTGACTACCTGCACTCCATCTGGCGGGCGCGCCATTTCTGGCTATCGCTCGTGGCGATGGACCTGCAAACCCGCTACCGCCGCTCGGTGCTGGGCATCGGCTGGTCGCTGTTGCAGCCGATCGTGCTGACCGTGATCCTTCATTGCGTCTTTGGCCGCATGTTTCAGGACCAGATCGAACACTACGCCCTGTTCGTGCTGGCCGGCCTGGTGTGCTGGAACTTCTTCACCAACGTGACACAGCAAGGCAGTCATTGCTTTCTGGTGGCCGAGGGCTACATCCGCCAGCACCCGTCGCCGCTGGCCATTTACCCCTTGCGCGTGACGCTGGGCGGTTCGGTGCATTTCCTGCTGGCGCTGTCCGTGGTGCTGGTCGCCACCGCGCTGCTGCAAGGGTTCGCGCATCCCCTGGCCCTGCTGAGCCTGATTCCAGCCTTACTGCTGGTGTTTGTGTTCGGCTGGTGCC
>JAEUIF010000885.1 GCA_016795185.1 Planctomycetia bacterium
CCCCGGGGGGCGCCCCCCCGCCGCTCGCTAGAACACCGTTCAATCGTGCAGCCGGAAAAGCTTGCGCAGCGCTTCGACCAGCCCGGAACCGCCGCCCTGGGCCGCATCTTCGTTCAGCGCGCTGATGGGCACGTGTAGCAGCTGATTCTTGTAGAGCCGGAAGGCTCCTTCGATCTCCTTGCGGTCGGCCTCGCTGGTGCTGCCGTTGAGCCGTTGCATCAGCTGCTGGACGATGGCCTGGCGCTTGGCCTCGTACTCCTGTTCCAGCCGGGCGATCACCGGGCCGATCCGTCGGCGCTGCCAGTCCTTGAGGAACCGTTTCACTTCGTACTCGATGATCCCTTCTGCGGGACCGATGTGCTTTTGCCGCTGCTGGAGGGTCTTTTCCTTGATGCGCTGGAGGTCGTCGATGTTGAACAGACAGGTGCTTTCGCCGTCGTGAATGGCCGGGTCGAAGTCGCGCGGCACCGCGATGTCGAGGATGACCACGGGGCCTTTCGTCCGCTTCGCCTGGACCTTCCGCCAGCGGGCCTCGGTGACGATCACCTCCGGCGCGCCGGTGGTGCTCAGCACGATATGGGCCTGCGCCAGCGCGTCGTCGAGCTGTTCCCAGGGCAGGGCCTGCCCGCCGCAGCCGCGCGCGACCGTGACGGCTTTATCGAAGCTGCGGTTCGTAACAAGAATGGCGCGCGGCTTCAGCTCGCGCAGGTGCTTGAGCGTCAGTTCGCCCATCTTGCCCGCGCCGATGACCAGAATGGTCTTGTCGTCGAAATGCTCGAAGACCTGCTGCACGTAATCGACCGCAGCGCTGGAAATCGAGACGTGTCCGTGCGCGATGCCGGTTTCCGTGCGCACGCGCTTGGCGACCACGCGGGCATGCTGGAACAGGGCGTGCAGGATCGCGCCAACGCTGCCGTGCTGCTGGGCCAGGTCATAGGCTTGCTTCACCTGGCCCGCGATCTGCCCTTCGCCGACGATCAGGCTGTCCAGGCTGGCGGCCACGCGGAACAGGTGCCGAACGGCATCCTCTTCGCGGCGCTCGTAGAGGTGCGGCAGGATCGTCTCCGCTGGCAGCTGGTGCCATTCGCCGAGGAACTCCGCGATCAGTTCGGCGTCAAAGGCATCGGCCGTCGGTTCGGCGCTGGCGGGCCGCGGGTCGCTGAGCCGCGCCAGGTAGATTTCCACGCGGTTGCAGGTGCTGAGGATCAGCGACTCGCAGCCATAGCGGACTTCGAGTTCGTCCAGGGCGCGCTGGAGCTGACCTTCGGGAAACGCCAGGCGTTCGCGCAGCTCGATGGGCGTATGGCGGAAGTTGCAGCCGACGGTCAGCAGGATCATGGCGCGCCTCCCGCCGAGGACAGCGAGTGCGCGTAGACCAGCGTAAAGACCAGCAGCACGAAGGCGACGATGGTCAGCTGGGCCAGCCGGCGGCCGGCCAGCTGCCCCGCGTAGCGCAGGTAGAGCAGCAACGCCAGCACGCTCCACAGGGCCACCGTACCCAGGATGCGCGGGTCGGTCCAGCCTTGCAGTTCCTCGGGCCGCTGGAGCATCAGGGCCACGCCGATCAGCGCCCCAATGGTCAGCAGCGGGAAGGTGAGGTTCACGGCCCGGCGGTTCATCTGTTCCAGGCGTTCCAGGCTCCAGAGGCGCGGGCCTTCGCCCGGCAACGTCTTGGCCCGCAGCCGGCGGGCCTGCACCAGGTACATGATGCTGGCCACGAAACCGATGCAGCAGCCGACGGCGGCGAACAGCAGCATGGCCGCATGGACCTGGCCCCAGAAGCGATAGCCGCGCAGTTCGTCGAGCGGCAGCAGCCAGGCGCCCCAGTCGCTCTTGTCCGGCGGAAAGAGTTCCGTCAGCACGACCAGGCCCACCACCACAGGCAGGACGAACAGGCCCCAGGTCAATTCGCGATGGTGCAGCGCGCCGTAGAGGTAGAAGACCGCCAGAATCCAGGTCAAAAAGAGCAGCGAACCGATTTGCGAAGTCAGCGGCGGACGCTGGACGAGAAGGTAAATGGAATGGGCGAACAGCCCGGCGCAGCCGAAGGCGATGCCGATGACGCGCTGCGCCGCGCGCGGCCGCATTACCTGGAGCAACTCCAGCAGCAGGGCCACGGCGTAGCTGGCGCCGAAGCAAAAGCGCGAGATTCCGTCGAGCGGCATGGGAACAACCGGCGTGCGGGAAGCGATACCAGCGCGGGCCACGGCGCGAACACCCCGGAATTATACAGGATCGTCGGACTTTCGCTCCAGAGAACGCAATTCCGCGAGCATCGCTTGCCGCACCGCATCGCGGCCTTCACGTCGGAGTCGCCGCAGCCAGCGGCGCTGGGCCAGTGTGCTCAGGAATGCACGCCGGTGGGCTGGGTCAGCGATCCTGGACTGAGCCAGGGGTCGTAGCTCTGCCAGCAGGGCGGTCCAATCCGAGAACGCGGCGTCGAACTGGCGTTCCAGCTGCTGTCGGACTTGCCGGGCCAGGGCAGGGGCTGCGCCCTGGGTGCCGACAGCGATCACCAGGCTGCCGCGCCGCACCGTCGCGGGGACGAAGAAGTCGCTCGCTTCCGGGTCGTCGGCGCAATTGACCCACAGGCCGCGCTCCCGCGCCGCCGCCGCTACCTGTCGATTAATGTCGGTGGGGCCAGCGGCAAATGCGAGGCAGGCGTTTTCCAGGTGTGCGGGCCGAAAGGGTTCCTGCAACCAGGCGAGAGCGGGTGAAGTTTGGTCGCCAGGTCGCGGTTCGAGACAGACCAGTCGCACACGGGCGTCAGCGGCCAGCAGGGCGGCACATTTGCGCCGGCCGACGGGACCACCACCGACCACGACGGCGAGCCGCCCGCGCAGGTCAATAAAGAGCGGAAACATCAGCGTTTAGCCGCGAGCCGAAGGCGAGCGCTCGGCCACTCGCTCGGCAACGGCGGCTTCCGGTTCCGGCGGAATCTTCCCCGCGTACTCGTCGAGCTTCTTGTGCAGCGTGTTGCGATTGATGCCGAGCCGCTTGGCCGCCGAAACCTGTACGCCTTTGCACTGGCGCATTACCTGTTCGATCAACTCGCGTTCGATGCCGTCCACGATTTCCTGCTTCAGGGTGCCTTCGGGCAGCGAATCGATGCCCAGGCGCACCAGCTGCTGGATCAGGGTCGGCAGGTCGGTGCTGGCGGTGCCGCCGCCGGGCGCGGGTTTGCGGATCGGCCGGCCAGGCCAGCCGAGCAGCGTGGTCGTCAGCGATTGCCCGTTGGCCAGCACCACGGCGCGTTCGATCAGGTTTTCCAGCTCGCGGACATTGCCGGGGTAGTCGTAGTTCAAAAACGCCTTCATCACGTCCGTGGGCAACGTCGGCGGGTCGCGGCGGTTTTCCTCGCTCTTGCGCTGGAGGAAAAACTTGATGAGCGACGGGATGTCCTCGCGCCGCTCGCGCAAGGGCGGCAGGTGGATCGGCACCACGTTCAGGCGATAGTACAGGTCGTCGCGAAAGCGGCCGGCTTCGATCTCGTCTTCCAGGAAGACGTTGGTCGCCGCCACCACGCGGGTATCGACCCGAATGGTACGGCTCTCGCCGACGCGCTCGAACTCGTTCTCTTGCAGCACGCGCAACAGCTTCACCTGAAGCTTGAAGCTCATGCTGGAGATTTCGTCGAGGAAGATGGTGCCGCCGTGGGCCGCTTCAAAGCGGCCGGTCTTGTTGTCGAGCGCCCCGGTGAACGCCCCCTTGACGTGCCCGAACAGTTCGCTTTCGAGCAGGCTTTCGCTGAGCGCCCCGCAGTTGACGCGGACGTAAGGGCCTTCCGCGCGATGGCCGCTGAGGCGGTGGACCGCCTTGGCGATCAATTCCTTGCCGGTGCCGGTCTCGCCGACCAGCAGGACGTTGGCGCGCGTCGGCGCGACCAGGCGCGTCAGGCGGTAAACCTCGCGCATGGCCGGACTGTCGCCGACGACTTCGGGCAAGGGCGCGTCGAACGGTTCCGGATCGTCCATCGTGTTCCGTGGAGTGTGCAGGCCAGGCATGAAGTTATCTTAGGCCGAACGGGGCGGACGGGGTAGGGCAAGCGGCGGGGAGACAGCTTCAATCGCCGACGCAGAGGACCGCACGGTTCAGTTCCTGGGCGCGATCGACCACGATCTGCCAGTGGGTGATCAGGCTCAGGAGTCTACGCCGCTCGATAGGCTTGAATGCGCCTTCATGCAGGGCTTGCGACTGGGTTTGGACGTACAATCTGAAGAACTCTGGGTGGACCTCAGCAAGCACGCGAACCTCGGCCAGCATCTGCGCAAGAGCTAACCGCTTATCCCCTTCAAACGAAGCCATACCGTACAGATCGATATACTGTCCCGTCTCAGCCCCCAGCCTTTCAAAGCCGGAGTGGAGAAACCAGTAGTAGCCGTCATCTTCCAGGCACAGCAATGGTTCATCGCGACAGATCACGGTCGAACGATCATCCGCAATGCCAATGTCGAGCGACATCAATTGGGCTCCAAACCGCGTCCAAAATCCTCAACCACCCATCCGCAGCGAACCGCAGGTGACCGTGTAGCTTTCCTCCAGCCGCAGCGGAATGCTCAGATCGACTTCGAGCCAGAGCGGTAGTTCGGGCAGCGGCGCGCCGAGGGCCAACTCGCGCGGCCAGACTTCGAGTCGGCCAGCGCTGTTCTCGATCACACAGCGATATGCAGCGGCAAACAACTGGCTCGGCGATTCCCAGAACGGTTCGTCTTTCTGTTCGAGCGTCCGCAACAGCTCGGCATGCAGGTTGCCGCCGCGGCTGGTAACGATGTCGATCACGATCACCGATACGTTGCGTCGCAGGTAACCGGCACACTTTTCGACGAAAGCGCGACGCGAGACCTCGCGATCCTTGTTGCTCGGGCTAACCAGTTCGATGGCCGCGCGTAGCTTTGGGCCGCCGAAGTTCCGCAGCACCTGAACTTCAAAGGCATCAGTGTCCGCGATTTCCAACGGCAGCTTCAGCGTGGGTTGCGGCGGTGCCCAGACTGCTGTTGCCGTGCCGCCATTGGTGCTGGAGCCATGCCCTTCCTGAAAGGTGCCGATATCGACTTCTACCCTCCCGGAGACTTGCAGTAGCGGCATCGCATAGTATTCGGCCGGCAGCAGCCCACTGTTGAGGTGGAAAGCGATGGCGGTCGCCCAGGCGCTGTGAAAGCCTTCCCAGGGACGGCGTTCACTCCACGGCGGACGGAAATGGTCGTGCAGTGCCATGAAGGCTACCCCTCCCCGAGTTTCACCTTCTTGATCCCCTTCGCATGCAGCAGCGCCGCCAGCGCGTCCGCCGACAACCGGGGTTCATCCATCAGCAGGCTGCCCATCTCGTTGAGGATGTACTCGGACAGGTCGTCGCCGGTCCAGCCCTGCGTAATCAACTGTTGCCCAATGGCTTCCAGGCAGCGGTCGCGCAGCTGCGTCGTCTGGCGCGAGATCGTACCTTCGTGGACGCCCAATAGATTGGCGACTTCCCGCTGGCTCAGGCGGTAGCGCAGCCGCAGGCCCAGGATCAGCAGTTCGTTGTCGGGCAGGCCGCCGAGCCACTCGCGGGCCGCCAGGCAGAAGGCTTCGTGCCACTGGCCGTTGGCCCCGACGACGGGCAACTCTGCCGCCAGGTCGTCGTCGGGCAGCGCCTGCACCGCCGCGTGCGAGTGATGCCGCAGCTGCGAGATGTGCCAGTTCTGGAAGACGCGGATCAGCCAGGGCACCAGCGGGCGCTGGCCGTCGAAGCGGGCCAGGGTGGCCAGCGAGCCCGGCGTTTCGGGGACGAGCAGGTGGCTCCAGAACTCGACGACGGCGTTTTCCTGCCGTTCCTCGTCGCGCGGGTAGAGCCGCACGGCCCGCGCCCGTAACGCATCCACCAGCAGGCAGTCGGCCCGGCTGGTGCGGGCCGCAAACAGGGCTTCCCAGGCGCGGTTGTCACCATCCAGGCAAGCGGAAGCCAGGTACCAGTCGAGCGGATAGAGGTTGTCGAGAAAGACCGCTTCCGAAGCGCCATTGTCCGACTTGGCGCGATAGAGCTCGTAGGCCCGTTTCAAATGCCGCTCGAAGGCCGTCGGCGCGAGCGCCACGCCCGGCAGCTGCACCCGGCAGAAATGGTAGAGCAGGGTTTGTCGGTTCTGATCCAAGGCTCGCTCACCGTAAGCCGCTTTCAAGCCATCGGACAAGACTCGTAGGGTCCGCTGTGCGGACCGTTGCCCCCGATTGAGCGCGGGGTCATGGTCCGCACAGCGGACCCTACGAGGGATCTTTCTCATTCCTTAACGTGGAATGAAAACCAATACCTCGACGCGCGGGGCGGGCAGCGGGTCCTTCTCCGGCATCGGTGGCGGGTTGATGCCCAGGCCGATGGGGGTCACGTCGCGGCGGGTCAGCCAGCTCATTTTCTGGACGGCGTGCTGGTCCTTCAAGTAGGTGCAGGCGGCCTCGGCCTGCTTCTGGGTCAGCGTCAGCGCCACCTGCGGATCGACGCCAGGCTGAGCATAACTGGCCACCACCACATCGGAGCCCTTGTGCTTCAGCCCTTCGAGCCAGGGTGCCAGGCGGTCCAGGCTGCGCTTGCCGTTGGCGGTGAGGATGGCGTTGCCCGGTTCAAACAGGTCGGATTCCGCGAACCACTGGCGGTTGACCTCGCAGTCCGGCCGCACCAGCAGCTTATGCGCATCCTTCACGTAGCCGCGGATGATTGGCAGCGATTTCAAAGCGTCGGCGTCTTGCTTGATGGAACCGAGCGTGCCCTGCCCGGTGCGGGCCAGTTCGACCAGTTGCGTGTGCAACTGATCGTCGTTGATGAGCTTGCCGAGCGAGCCCTTGCCGTCGCGCACGCCTTGCAGCACCCCGCCGACCTGGCCCAGCACGTCGGCCAGCTCGGCGGTGGGCCGGGAGGCGATCAGGGCATTGTCGGCTACTGGCTCAGCGGTGGGACTGCCGGGGTCAATCTCGACGACCTTGCCGCCCACCAGGCTTTCGCCAACGATCTGCGCGCTGGCGTTCTGCCGGACGAGGTTCCGATACTTGCCGGCGAGCCGCAGGCGCAGCAGGACTTCTTGGCCCGGAACCTCGGGTGCCTCGACGGCGACCACCTCGCCGGCATCGATGCCCTGGATGCGGACGCGCGCGCCGGGCTCGACGCCGCGCACCTGCGCGAAGCCCACGCGCACGTGGAAGTGATCGCTCCACAGCAGCTGCCGTTCGCCCACGGCGTAGACGCCGAAGCCAGCCAAGCCCAGCCCACACAGGACGGCCAGCCCCAGCAAGATCGCCTGCAAGCGGGTGAGTGCGCGCGACACGGGAAGTTCCTCGCGGCGGAGGCAGGAGACGACAACGAACCACCCTATTATACCCGGTCGTGGAAGCGGGAAGATAGATCGATGGGGCAATCGACCTGCGCGGCGCTATCGCGTCTGCCTTTTTCAAAACCCCTTGCCCCAACCGGATTGCGCCCGCTACCATTTCCAGGGCCAGCGCCCCCGGTGATGCAGGCGTCTTCGTCTGCCGGGGGTTTACCGGACTGCCCGTCGCCGGCGCGGCGGCAGCTGCAAAGGAAGTTACGCGCAATGCTCAAAGCCAGCGAGATCCGTCAGCAATTCATCGACTTCTTCGTCGAGAAGCATGGCCATACGTTCGCGCCTTCGTCTCCGGTGGTGCCAGCCGACGACCCGACTTTGCTCTTCACCAACGCCGGCATGAACCAGTTCAAGGACGTCTTCCTCGGCGCGGGCAGCCGGCCGTACACGAAAGCGGTCAACTCGCAGAAGTGCATCCGCGCCGGCGGCAAGCACAACGACCTCGACGATGTGGGGCGCGACACCTATCACCACACCTTCTTCGAGATGCTCGGCAACTGGTCCTTCGGCGATTACTTCAAGAAGGAAGCCATCGCCTGGGCCTGGGAACTGCTGACAAAGGTCTGGCAACTCGACAAGGAGCGGCTGCACGTCACCGTGTTCGAGGGCGATGCGGCGCAAAAGCTGGAGCGCGACGACGAGGCGGCCGGCTACTGGCGGACGCTGACCGACATCGACCCGACCCACATCCACCTGGGCAACAAGAAGGACAACTTCTGGGAGATGGGCGAAACCGGGCCGTGTGGGCCGTGTTCCGAGATCCACTATGACCGCACGCCCGACAAGTCGGGCGGCAAGCTGGTCAATGCCGGCAAGCCCGAAGTGATCGAAATCTGGAACCTGGTGTTCATCCAGTTCAACCGCAACGCCGACCGGAGCCTGACGCCGCTGCCCGCCAAGCACGTCGATACCGGCATGGGCTTCGAGCGCGTGACGGCCGTGCTGCAAGGCAAGACCAGCAACTACGACACCGATGTTTTCACACCGTTGATGGACGCTATCGGCGAGGTGGTCGGCAAGAAGTACGGCGGCCAGCTGGAAGACCTGTCGGACATCGCCTTCCGGGTAATCGCGGACCACCTGCGGATGCTGTCCTTCTCGGTGGCGGATGGCGGGCAGTTCGGCAACAAGGGCCGCGGCTCGGTGATGCGCAGCGTGCTCCGCCGTGCCGTCCGCTACGGCTGGCAGTGCTTCAATCTGCGCGAACCGTTCCTGTTCAAGCTGGTGCCGGCGCTGGTGGACCACATGGGCCATGCGTTCCCGGAATTGAAGTTCCGTTCGGCCGAGGTCATCGAACAGATTCGCAGCGAGGAATCCGAGTTCCTGACGACCATCGAGCGCGGCATCGCGCTCTTCGAGAAGGCCACCGTGCGAGCGAAGGAAGCGAGCAAGGGCGGCAAGACGCCGGTGATTGCCGGCGAGGACGCCTTCGAGTTGTACACGACCTACGGCTTCCCCGTGGACCTGACGCGCCAGATGGGCCAGGAACGCGGGCTGGCCGTGGACGAAAACCGCTACCAGACACTAATCGAGGAGCACACGGTCAAGTCGCGCGGCGACAAGGAACGGGCCATCGTCAGCGCCATCACGGGAACGCTGCCGAAGACCGATGATGCGCCGAAGTTCGAGGTGCTGAAGGCTAATGCCAAGGTGGTTGGCTGGGTGCGCGACAACACCGTGCTGACCTCGGGCACGCTGGGCATGGAACTGACCGCCGGCCTGATCCTGGACCGTACCAATTTCTACGCCGAGCAGGGCGGTCAGGTGGGGGACAAGGGCACCGTCACGACGGCGACTGGCCGCTTCGAGGTGGACGACACGAAGAAGCTGGGCGATGGCATCCTGCACCTGGGCCGCGTGGTGGAAGGCCACCTGGAACCGGGCCAGACCGCGACCCTGGAAGTGTCCGGCGTGCGCGCTGACACCATGCGCAACCACACGACCACGCACCTGCTCAACTGGGCCTTGCGCAAGGTGCTGGGCGACCACATCGAGCAGAAGGGCTCGCTGGTCGATCCGGACAAGACGCGCTTCGACTTCGCCCACCCGGAGCCGTTGTCTGCCAAGCAGGTCGCCGATGTGGAGAGACTGGTCAACGAGAAGATTTACAGCGACCTGCCGGTGAAGCCCATCGTGATGCCCTTGGTGGAGGCGAAGAAGATCAGCGGCGTACGGGCCGTCTTCGGCGAGAAGTACCCTGACCCGGTGCGCGTGCTGCTGATCGGCACCGAGAAGCCGGAGGACGTCACCGCCGAGCATTCGGTCGAGTTCTGCGGCGGCACGCACCTGCGGCACACGGGGGAAGCAGGCTTCTTCAAGATCGTGGCCCAGGAAGCGGTCGGCAAGGGCGTGCGCCGGGTGATCGGCGTCACCGGCCGGGAAGCCGTGAATACGGTGCAAAAGCTGTCCTCGGTGGTCGAGCAGCTGACCGGCAAGTTCCGCTGTCAGCCGGACGATTTGCCGGTACGCATCGAGGGCCTGGAGGCGGAAATCAAGAAGCTTCAGCAGCAGCTCAAGAAGGGTACGTCGGGCGACCTGACCAGCGTCACCGACAAACTGCTGGCTAGCGCGACCGAGGTCCACGGCGCGAAGCTGGTGGTTGGCGAAATCCCCGCCGCGCCGAACGAACAGGTGCTGACGCAGCTGGACCGGCTGCGGCAGAAGGTCAGCAACGTCGTGGTCGTTTTCGGTTGGAACGATGAGGGCAAGGTCGGGCTGCTGGCGGGAGCGACCAAGGAGATGGTGGGCAAGGGAGCGCACGCGGGCAACCTCATTAAGCAGATCGCCCCGCTGATCGGCGGCAAGGGCGGCGGCAAGCCCGACATGGCCCAGGCCGGCGGCAAGGACGCGGCGAAACTCGGTGAAGCGCTAGAGCAGGCGAAGAAGCTGGCGGCGGAGCAGTTGGCGGGGAAGTAAGGTTGGCTGTGGCATTGGTTCGTAGTTCCGCCTTCAGGTAGCGAGTCGCTCGCCGCCTGAAGGCGGAACTACGAACAAATGCAACTTATACATTACGAGCCGGACGGGCGACTTTGTGCCCGTCCGGCTCGTAGTGCTCTTCAAATCGCAGCCATTTGTCAGCGCTGAAAAATCGGCAGGTAGTTCAACGGCACCGACAGCGAGATGACGGCGATAGAGGTTTGATAAACCATGCCGACGCCTTCGCGGTCCTTGGCGTTCCAGTAGCCGTCGGCGTTTTGCAGCGGCAGGACCATGTCCTTGAAGCGGGTGTACCACTCTTCCCACTCCTTGCCGCCGACCTGGTGCATGCCGTGGGTCGCGTAGTAGTGGCCGTACCAGAAGTGCTCGCGGGAATCGAAGTTGGCCTTCAGGTACTCGACCGCCTTACCGATCTGCTTGGCGTCGTAGTTGCCGGAGAGTTGCAGCACGCAGACGCCGGCGGCGGTGCGGGCGAAGCCGGGCCGGCTGCCGGGCTGGTAGGTGAAGCCGCCCGTCGGGGCGTTGTAGCAGCGGTTGATGTACTCGATGGCCTTCTTCATCGTCTCGTCGGGCACGTGCATCCCGCTGTTCTTGGCGGCGCGCAGGGCCATCACCTGCATGATCGTCACCGAAATGTCCGCGCCGGTCGGTTGCGGTTCGTAGCGCCAACCGCCTTCCTTGTTCTGACTCTTGATAATCAGGTTCGTGGCTTTTTCGAGGACGGGCTTGATCTCTTCATCGTTGGTCATGCCGAAGAGTTCGGCCAGCGCGAGGGTGGCCATCGCGTGGCAGTACATGTTGCCGCCGCGTGCGCCAACCAGGTAGCCGTCGCTGGCGCGCGACGATGACAGCAGGAACCGGCAGCCCTTGGCGACTTCCGGGCCGTAGGTGCCCTGGCCGGGCAAATGTCCCTGGGACATGAACGCCAGCAGCGCGAACGACGTGATGGCGGTGTTGTGCGGGTAGCGGCCATCGCTGAAGGAGCCGTCGGCGTTCTGCTTGGTCTTCAGCCATTCGAGCGCCTTGGCGGTGGCCTTCTTGCTCGCCTCGTCCATCTTGACGTCGGCGGCGCGGAGCGATGGCGCGGAGAATAACAGCAGGGCGAGCAACGGAAGGAGCAGTCGCCGCATGGTGGGAACTCCGGTGCGAAGTGGGTCGCGAGAAAGCGTGGGAGCGTCGGTTGGACCGACGCTCCCACGCGATGCAAACGGTTGGTCGGACTACTTCTTTTCAGGCATCGCGGGCTTGCCCCGTGCGATGTTCTGGAAATACATCTGAATCAGGTGGGCGTACTCGGGCGGCAGCTTGTCGCTCAGCGCCTGACGAATCAGTTCGCGCTGGCGGGGCGGCAGGTTCAGGAACTGACCATCGCCCTCGGTGCCGTTCGATTGCGAGCCGGCGTTGTTGACCTTGCCGTCCGCGACGCGGTCGCCGGTGCCCTTGGCGGTGTTCTTTTCCTGGCTCTTGCCTTCCTTGCCCTGGCCTTGGCCTTCACCCTCGCCCTTGCCTTCACCCTGGCCCTTGCCCTTGCCTTCACCCTTACCCTTGCCTTCGCCTTGGCCCTTACCCTCACCTTCACCCTTGCCCTCGCCCTTGCCTTCCTTGCCTTCGCCCTTACCCTCGCCCTTGCCTTCCTTGCCTTCACCCTGCTTGCCCTGGGCGCTGGCAGTCTGCTCGCCCTGCTGGCCTTGCTGGGCCTGGGCGGCTTGTTGCAGGGCCTGCATGGCCTGGGCTAGCTGCTGGGCGGCTTGCTGCTGGTTCTGGCCCGCCTGGCCGGGCTGTCCTTCGCCGAGTTGCTTGCCGGCTTCCTGCAACTGCTTGCCGGCTTCCTGCAACTGCTTCTGGATCGCCTGGGGGGCCTGTGCCTGGGCCTGACCGAGTGCCGCTTGCGCGGCCTGATTGGCCTGCTGCGATTGCATGACGGCCTTGGTGGCGTCCATCAGGGCCTTCTGCGCCTGAGCGAGTTGGGCCGCGTTCTTGGCTTCCGACGGCATCGGCTGGCCCTGCTGACCGGGTTGGCCCTGCTTGCCTTCGCCGCCGGCCTTGGCTTGGCCCTCCTGGCCTTGCTTGCCTTCACCGGCCTTGGCCTCGCCTTGCTTGCCTTCGCCCTGTTTGCCCTCGCCGGCCTTGGCCTGCTGCATCGGCTGACCTTGCTTGGCTTCGCCCTGCTTGCCTTCACCTTGCTTGGGTTCGCCTTGCTTGCCCTCGCCGGCCTTGGCCTGCTGCATGGGCTGGCCCTGCTTGGCTTCGCCTTGCTTGGCCTCGCCTTGCTTGGCTTGCTGGTTCATGGGCTGGCCTTGCTTGGCTTCACCGGCTTTGGCTTCGGTCTGCTTGGCTTCGCCTTGCTTGCCTTGCTTGGCCTCACCTTGCTTGGCTTCGCCCTGCTTGGCCTGCTGCATGGGCTGGCCTTGCTTGGGTTCGCCCTGTTTCATTTCACCTGGTTTGGCTTCGCCCTGCTTGGCTTCGCCTTGCTTGGCCTGTTGATTCATCGGCTCGCCTTGCTTGGCTTGCGGATTCATCGGCTCGCCCTGTTGCTGCTTGGCCTCCAACTGCTTGAGGGCCTGCTGTTGCTGTTCGAGGGCGGCTTTCAGGTCGCCTTGCTCCAGCGCCTTGGCGGCTTCGTTGGCCGGCTGGGCCGCTTGCGGCACGTCGAGCTTCTTGACCTGGTCGGCCACCTGCTTTTGCAGGTCCGCCAGGTTCGGTTGACCCTTCTGCGGGTCCATCGGCTTGGCTTCGCCTTGTTTGTTCTCGCCTTGCTTGGCTTCGCCCGGCTTGGCTTCCTGGGCCTTCTGATCGCCCAGTTGCTTGGCGGCTTCCTTGGAAGCGTCGGCCGCTTGCATGGCCTGCTCCAGCGCCTTGGCGACCTGCTCGGCCGCGTTCATCGGGTTGACTTCGTTGGGCTTCATCGCGACCTGGTCGGCGGCTTCCTTGGCCTGGTTGGCTTCCATCGCCTTGGCAAGCGCCTTCTGGGCTTCCTGCAAATCCTTCTTGGCGGCGTCGGCCTGCTTGGCGGCCTCGCCGGTCTTCTTGTTGTCCAGGTCCTTCTTGGCGCCTTCCATCTTCTGGGCGGCGTCGGCTACCTTCTTGGCAGCATCCGGCGCGGCCTGCTCGACTTGCTTGCCGACGTCCTTGGTCTGCGGGGTCAGCTCGCCCTGCTTGTTGGCAAGGTTCTTGGCTTCCTGCGGATCGTTCTTGTTCGGCTGGTTTTCGAGGTTCTTGGCGGCGTCCGCGATCTTGCCTTCCTGCTTCGCCAGTTGCTCGAGCTTCTCGGCGGCGGCTTCCAGGGCGGCCATCTCCTCGCGGCGCTTCTCGATCTCGGCGACCTTGTCCTGGAGCTGGTCCTTGGCCTTTTGCAAGGCGTCGATGGCCTCGTTCTGCTTGGCGACCGCGTTCTCGGCCTTCTTATTTTCCATGGCCTTGGCGGCCTGGTTCATGGCCTTGGCGGCCTGGTCCAGCGCGGCCTTGGTATCGTTCTTGGTCGGGGCGGGCTGCTCTTTCAGTTCATCAGTGCGCTTGGCCAGGTTGTCTTGCTTGCCGGCCATGTTCGGTAGGCGTTGCTCGTTCTTGGTTTCGAGCGCGTCCTGGGCCTTGTCGCGCAGGTCGGTCTGCTCCTTGAGCAGCTGTTCGACCGATTCCAGCGCCTTCTGGGCGGCGGCCAGCGGGTCATTCTGGTCGCGCTCAGCCTTGGCGATCATGTCGTCGAGATTCTTGCGTACGTCCTTCAGGTCTTCGAGGGCCTTGGCCTGCGGCTCGACAGCCTCGGCCGGCTTGTCCTTCCGCAGGGCCTTCTCGGCCTCGATCATGCGGTTTTCGGGGGGCGTCAACTTGTCGGCCACCGCCGGAGCGTGCTCCTTCAGGAGGTTGCGGGCGTCACGGACGGCGTGCTCGTTGCGGCCCTGCTGATCGCTCAGCTTCTGGGCGCGGCGGGCGGCGTCTTCGGGCGTCTCGCCGGCCTTCTTTTCCTGGGCGGACTCGGTTTCTTGCTTCAGGTTTTCCTGGTTCTGGATGGCCTGCTCGACCTTCTGCCGGGCCTCGCGCATCGCCTGTAGTTTATCCTTGGGCACGCGCAGCTCGCGGGCCAGGTCTTGCAGGTCGGCGGCGGCCTTGCGCTGAAGGTCCAGGGCTTCCTGGGCCTTGTCCTGGCCGTCCTTCTTGCTGGTAAGCAGATCGGCGGCCTTGGCCATATCCGCCAGCACGTTTTGCTTCTG
>JAEUIF010001283.1 GCA_016795185.1 Planctomycetia bacterium
TTCGCCCATGCGAATCTCCCGTTGCGTGCGCCTCGTGGGGCGCGCGACTTTCCGCCGGAAACACCAACGTCAACGTTTGCAGCAGCAGGAACCCAAGCAGTGCCGCGGCGATCAACCACGGCGTATAGCCGGCCAAGGGGACGCCCACTTTTGCGGCCACGGCGCCCAGCAAGAACAGGGCCAGCGACAGCATGAGCAGGCTGCACCCCGCGGCGGCCATTTTACCTTTGAACGTGTGCTGCTCCGAGTAGTCTTCGTCGTACAGCGTGATCGTGCGGCCCTTGGCCAGGCTGCGTGCGACGGCGTCGGCCAGTTCCAGCGTGCGGGCCGCGTCGGCCCAACTGGGCGTCGGCGGCGTTGGTTCGAACGTCTCCTGAATCTGGAGCAGGGCCGCTGTTTGTGCCTCGTCGGACGAAAACGAGCGGGTCTTCGCTTCGGCGCCGCTGCCATCGGTCACGGTCCAACTTCCTTCGTCCGGCATATCGATGACCAGCCTGCCGCCCCGTCCGAGCAGCGTCAATTTGCCGCCGGGCCGGTCGACGACGGGCCCCACCGTCCAGCGCACCACCACCCCAGCCGGGCCGGTCCATTGCACGCCCAGGTTCGCATACGCCCGCTCGGCTTCCGCCGGCGCCAGGGCCGAGACCTGATTCAACTCGCCCGCGAACACCTGGGCCAAGTCAACGTCGCGCGCCAGTTGACGCCACACGGAATTCTCGGTTCGATCGGGCATCTGGCGTTCCAGGGCCAACTGTTCGACCGGCCCCAGCGCCGATTCGCCCGTCGACAAACATTCCAGGGCATGCACCACCGCGGCGCGACGGCGCGAGGTGAGCAGCGGCACGAGCTTGCCGCCGACTTGCTCGCGGATCATCTCCAATTCGTAATACACGAGCATCGAGTCGACGGCCGGATGAACGACCACGGTCGGTACGCCGGCTTGCACGAGTTTACGCAGTTGGTCTGCGCGGCGTTCTTGATCGGGGCCCCGACCGACCAACACGGCGTCCGCCACTTGGCCGCTCAATAGCGACTCCCAGTCGCCGGTCCACTTGGCCGTGGGCGCCAGACGGACCAGGTCTTTCGCCGCAGCGGGGTCGCAATCGCAAATCCAGACCAGGGCGTGCTGGCCCGAGGCGGCGACGGCCCGGGCCGCGTGCAGCGTTTCTGCGTCGTCTCCCAGCAGGGCCAGTTTCATGGGGCAATGGTCTCTGAGCGGCCGCAGGGCTCGCGGCCAATGGCGAGCCCAAGTATAGCCAAACGCGGTGGGTCTCCTACGCCCTTCGGCTGAGCCGCTCAGAGACGTGGTTAAAACGGCGAATTGTCGTCGGGTTTTTTGGCTAATTCACCAATTTTCACTGCACATTCTGGCTGAACACCGCGGAGAAGTTGACCCCGCCCGAGCCGGACGCAAAAATGGAGAAACTCACCGGAGGGTGCTGGCGAAACCGTTCCTGGCGTACAAATTCCTGGCATTGCGCACAATTCGCTGCGCCCGGACCGATCGCCTGTCGCGTCGAGCCAGCCGGCCGGCCGATACAATCGATTGTCGGGCTTTCCTCTTATCGCGTTCAAGGCAACCGATGGCCGATCGATCCAGCGAGCAACCGGCGCAGGTTGGCCAAGCATGCGCCGAGGACACGCCTGCCTGGCATCGCGGGCTGGATTATCTGCGCCCGCATCTGGCCGAGTCTGAATCGCAGGGGCTGGGCGTGCAATGGCGCGACAGTCTGCCGGACGCACTGGCCGAGGCGCAGCGGCTCGATAAGCCGGTGCTGCTGCAAT